>WGEM01000216.1 GCA_015492755.1 Gemmatimonadota bacterium
CCAGGAGCGTGCGCACCACATCGCGGGCGCTGGAGTGCGGCGACGCCGGCGCCCGCGCCGCGTGGTACGCTTCCCCCGCCGCCAGGGGAATGAGCGCGGCCCCCGCTCGGATCGTGCGTTCCTCGCCGTGCACCCGGTGCGCCGCCGGGCGTCCGCGGCGGAGCGCGGCGTCGTCCATGCACGGCAGATCGTCGTGCATCAGCGAGTAGGCATGGATGAGTTCCAGCGAGGCCGCCAGCCCCGACACCTCCGGCCGGCTCCCGCCGCACGCCTCGTACGCCGCCAGGCAGAGGATGGGGCGCAGGCGCTTCCCGCCGCCCAGAACGCCATACCGCATCGTCTCCGGGAGGCCATCCGGCAGGGAGCCCTCCGCGCGCTGCAGCGCGTCGGCCAGGCTTTCCTCCACCCGCGCTCCCTGCCGCCGCAGATAGGCCTCCAGCGCGAAGTCGGTCTCCGCCCCGGTCCCAGGCGAGCCCGTCATGCCTCGTCCAGCTCCATGGGCTTCGTTTCCCCGCCCGCCAGGAGCTCCTCCACGCGGAGTTCAGCTTCCGAGAGCATCCGTTCGGCGGCGCGCACGTGCGCCACGCCCTCCTCGAAGAGCCTCAACGCCTCGTCCAGCGGCACGTCGTCCGCCTCCAGGCGCGCCAGGATCTGATCCAGGCGTTCGAGGCGCTCTTCCAGCGTGCGATCCTCCTGGCTCACCGCTCCACTCCTCCTGCGAAGTTCATGAAGACGGACGGTCCGTCAGCGCCCGGCAGGGCACGTCGCCGTCCTGCACCGTGAGGTTGAATGTCCGCCCGCCCCGGAAGTCTTCCACGGATCGCAGGACGCGGCCTTCCTCGTCCCGAGCCACCGCGTAGCCCCGGCGGAGCGTCGCCAGTGGCGAGAGCGCCTCCAGGCGGCCGGCGGCGGAGGTCAGCCGGCTCCTGCGCCGCTCCAGAAGGCGCCGCATCGACCGCTCCAGACCCTCCAGGTGGCGGTCCAACGTCTGGCGCAGCGGCTCCATCCGGCGCGTCGCCGCCCGCTCCAGTCGCTCCAGAGCCCTCGCCACGAGTTCCTGACGTCGCTCCACCGTGCCGCGGAGACCCCGGCCGAGACGCTGCGGGACGGCCGCGAGCATCTCCAGGAGGACCTGTCGGTCCGGCGCCACCGCCTCCGCCGCCGCGGTGGGCGTGGGCGCCCGGAGGTCCGCCACGAGGTCCGCGATGCTCACGTCCACCTCGTGTCCCACCCCCGACACCACCGGCACGGGGCACGCCGCGACGGCCCGGGCCACCGCCTCCTCGTTGAAGGCCCACAGATCCTCCAGCGACCCGCCTCCGCGCGCGAGGATCACCACGTCCACATCCGGATGGGCGCCCGCGCGTTCCAGCGCCGCGGCGATCTCGGCGGCGGCCCCCTCGCCCTGGACGCGGGTGCCCGCCACCAGAAGGCGGACCCACGGCGCACGCCGCCGGAGCACGGAGACCACGTCGCGAAGCGCCGCACCCGTGGGCGAGGTCACCACCGCCACCGTCCGGGGGAATCGAGGGAGTGGCCGCTTCCGCTCCCCAGCCAGGAGCCCCTCCGCCTCCAGGCGCGCCCAGAGCTTCTCGAAGGCGATCCGCCACAGGCCCTCCGCGCCGATGGCCTCCAGGCGCTCGGCCACCAGCTGGTATTCCCCGCGGGCTTCATAGAGCGTGAGGCGCCCGTAGACCCGCACCTCCATGCCCTCATCGGGGTCGGTGGGGAGCCGGTTGGCTTCCCGGGCGAACATGACACACCGGAGCTGGGCCCGGTCATCCTTCAGTGTGAAGTAGCAGTGCCCCGCACGGGAGCGGGTCCACTGCCCGATCTCACCGCCCACCCAGAGGGCGTCTACGGCGCTCTCCAGGAGCGTGCGGACGGCGCGGTTGACCTGGGAGACCGACCACACCCGGGGACCCTCCTCCCGAGCCACCTGCGGGTCCTCCCGGAGCTGCGCGGCGGGTCCGTCGGTCGCCCCGGCCCGCCTGTCCGGCTCATCCGCGGACGCCGGGGCGTCGTGCGCCCCGGCGTCCGCGTCCCCGAAGAGGTCCAGGCTGAGTTCGTCCGTCACCTGCGTCAGGCGTCTCCTCCACCGCCCCGCTCCAGCGCCAGCCGCGCCGCCTTGACGGTGTTGCTCAGGAGCATCGTGATGGTCATGGGCCCCACCCCACCCGGGACCGGCGAGATGGCGGACGCCACCTGGACGACTTCATCGAAAAGCACGTCCCCGCACACGCGGTATCCCTTCTCGCTCTCCGGGTCCTCCACACGGTTGGTTCCCACGTCGATGACCACCGCGCCCGGGGCCACCATGTCGCCGGTGATGGACTCGGGCCGACCCATGGCCACCACGAGGATCTCGGCGCTCCGGGTGACCGCCGCCAGATCCCGCGTGCGGGAGTGGGCCACCGTCACGGTGGCGTTTCCGCCCCGTCCCTTGCGCAGGAGGAGCGACGCCAGCGGACGCCCCACGATGTTGGAGCGTCCCACCACCACCACCTGCTTCCCTGCCGGATCGTGTCCGCTCCGCAGAAGCATTTCGATGATGCCTGCCGGCGTGCACGACGCGAAGAACGTGCCGCTGTCGGTGGACATCCGCCCCACGTTGATGGGGTGGAATCCGTCCACGTCCTTCATGGGATCGATGGCCTCGATGATGGCGGCTTCGTCGATGTGTTCCGGCAGCGGAAGCTGGACGAGGATCCCGTGGATCTCCGGCGCGGCATTCAGACCCGCCACCACACCCATGAGCTCGTCCTGGGTGGTTCCGGCAGGCAGGGAGATCTGGCGGGAGTGGATCCCCAGCTTCGCCCCCGCCTTGTTCTTCATGCCTACATACATCTGGGACGCCGGATCCTCACCCACCAGGACCGTGGCGAGGCCGGGCACCATGCCGTGGGATTCCTTCAGCTCTCGGACCTCCTCGGCAAGCTCGGCGCGAATGGCTTCGGCGATCTCCCGTCCCGAAATGATCTGAGCAGTCATGGCGTGCGGCGCTGCGTTCCGGTTGTGCGGGTCTGAGGCGATGCCCCGAGGGCGGGGAACGAGTGCAAAGTAACACGTTCGCGCGTCCGCCGGAGCCGCGCGGGGGAACCCCGAAGGCCGACGACGAGTTGCCGGGGATGAACCCTTCTGCAGCGGAGACACCCACGCTGACGGCACCGCGCTTCTTCCCCGCCGGCCTCGCCGCGCTGGCGTTGGCCGCGCTCTCGTGTACCGGCGCCTCCGACGCCCCCCTGCGACCGTCGAGCCGTACCGGCGGGGCGGGATCGAACCCGCAATGCCCGTCGCTCCCCCTGCCGGTGAACAGCACCCAGGTGCGGAAGGACGGCATCCCCGCCCTCTCCAACCCGGCGTTCGTCGATCCGTCGGATCCGGGCGCGGCCTACGTCTCCGACACCACGCGCGTGGTGGGTGTGGTGGCGGCGGGCACGCCCCTGGCGGTGCCGCTGAACATCTGGTGGCACGAAGTCGTGAACGTCTCGTTCGAACGCGACGACCTCCTGAACCCGTACGCCGACGACTGGCGCCTCGACGCACCGCCGGCCTTCGAGACGCGCCTCACCGATCCCCGGCGTCCCCCCAAGGAGGTGGTGCTGGGCATCCCCGACGCCGAGTGGCCACCCGGCTTCGATGCCCCCTCGGGTCCCCTCCGCTTCCGGGCTGAGGGCGACGGGTATCGCGACCACGCCACCGGCTCGCTCTGGACGCTGGAGGGCACGGCGGTGGAGGGGCCTGCCGCAGGCGCGCGCCTGGTGCGGCACCCGAGGGCGTTCGTGGCCTTCTGGTTCGCGTGGAGCGTCCTGCGGCCGGAGATGGAGATCCTCACCGCCGGGTGAGGCACGCCGCCGGCCTCAGGATCAGCGGGCGAAGTCCACCGCCCGGGTCTCCCGCACCACCACCACCTTGATCTGACCGGGGTACTGCAGCTCGCTTTCGATGCGCCTCGCCACCGCCTCGGAGAGCTGCGCCATCTCCGCGTCGCTCACCTTGTCGGGCTGCACCATCACCCGGAGTTCCCGCCCCGCCTGGATGGCGAAGCAGCGCTCCACACCCGGGTGCTCCATGGCCAGCTCTTCCAGGCGCTCCAGGCGCTTCACGTAGCTCTCCACCATCTCCCGGCGGGCGCCGGGCCGGGAACCGCTGATGGCGTCTGCGGCGGTAACCAGGAAGGTCTCCGGAAAGAAGTGGGGCTCCTCGTCGTGGTGCGCACGGATGGCGTTCAGCACCACCGGATCCTCACCGTGCTTCTTGCAGAGGCGATACCCCAGCTCCACGTGGGTGCCCTCGTGCTCGTGGGTCATGCCCTTCCCGACGTCGTGCAGGAGCCCGGCGCGCTTCGCCTTCTGGACGTCCAGCCCCATCTCGGCGGCCATGTTTCCCGCCAGGAGCGCCACCTCCTTGGCGTGCTGAAGCTGATTCTGCCCGTAGGAGGTGCGGAACTTCAGCCGGCCCAGCGTGCGCACGATCTCCGGATGCACGTCGTGAATTCCCAGCTCATACAGGATCTCCTCGGCGGCTTCCACCATCCCCTTCTCCACCTCCTTCTCCGCCTTCTCCACCATCTCCTCGATGCGCGCGGGGTGGATCCGTCCGTCCTCCACCAGTCGCTCCAGCGCGATGCGCGCCACCTCGCGGCGCACCGGATCAAACGAGCTGAGGACCACCGCCCCCGGCGTGTCGTCGATGATGACGTCCACACCGGTGGCCTGCTCGAAGGCGCGGATGTTGCGACCCTCACGGCCGATGATGCGGCCCTTCATCTCGTCGGAGGGGAGCTGCACCACGGACACGGTGGATTCGGCGGTGAGATCGGCCGCCATCCGCTGGATGGCCAGCGCCACGATCTTGCGGGCCTCGCGCTCCGCGTCGCGCTGCGCCTGCTCCTTGATCTCGCGGATGGTGTTCGCCGCCTCGGCGCGGGCTTCGTCCAGGAGCGACTCCACCAGTTCGCGGCGCGCCTCCTCGGCGGAGAGTCCCGCCAGCTGCTCCAGGCGCCGAACCGCTTCCTCGCGCGCCTCGCGAACTTCCCGATCCCGACGCTCCAGCTGCCGGACGCGGGCCTCGAGGTCGGCGGTGCGGGCTTCCAGCTCCACCTCGCGCTCGTTGAGTCGCTCCAGCTGCCGGTCCAGGGCGTCGGAGCGCTCCTCGATGCGCCGCTCGGCGCGCTCGATCTCCTCGCGCCGGCGGGTCTCCTCTCGTTCCCAGGCTTCTCTGAGGCGGAAGCCTTCCTCCCGGCCGGCGAGCTCGCCGGCCTTACGGACGTTTTCCGCTTCTTCTTTCGCCCGCGCAAGGATGCGGGCGGCCTCGTCCTTCGCCTGTGCTTTCTCTAGCTCCCTGAGGGCCGCCGCGCGCCGTGACGCCAACCATGCGCCCACGACGGCTCCCAGGACGAGGCCGACCGCCGCCGCCAGAAGGAGTGGCGGGGTGACCATGTATCGACTCCGTCATCGGCGCGCGGAGGCGCCGAAGGTGACCGATGCGGACCCCGCCTCCGTACACGACCAAGGCGGGAGGATCCAAGAATGTGGTTCTGAGAATAGAAACGAGGGACGGAGCAGCGCAAGCGGACCCGGGCGGCGCACCGCGCCCCGGGGAGCTACTCGGCGAGCTCCGCCTCCACCCGGCGGGCGAGGTTTGTGGCGCGCGACGCGGTTTCTTTGCGGGCCTTGTCGAGCTCCTCCATCGCCTGCAGGTAGGCGTCGGCGAGGGAGAGCGCCGCCAGGATTGCCGCCTTGTGGGTTTCGATGAGGCCCGCCTGGAGTCGGATTTCGTGGATGCGATCATCCACCAGCTCCGCACAGCGGCGCGTGTACTCCGGAGGGGCGCTGGAGCGAATGGTGTGCTCCTCTCCGGCGATGCGCACCGTCACCGACGATTTCTCCGGACTCATCGTTCCTCCGTATCAGCTCGCCGAACCACCGTCTGCATCTGCACCGTACCCAGGTGTGGGGCCGCGTGCATCACCGGCCTTCCAGGTAGCGGACGCGGGAGAGCAATCGGTCCACCCCGCCACGTGCCGCATCCATGCGCTCCCTCAGCTCCCGGTTCTCGGCTTCCAGTTCACGGAGCCTCGAGAGGAGCCGGCCCGCCTCCGCCTCGTCCCCCGTGAAGCGCCGCACCAGCTCTTCCAGCTCTGCGCTGCGCCGTTCCGCCTCCTGGGCCCGGGTGCGCGCCGCGGCCAGCGCGTCCAGGGCCGCACTCACCGCGCGCTCCAGCTCCGCGAATGCCTCCCGATCCGGTCTGGACTCGTTAGCCTCGCTGCTCGACACCCAGCGTCTCCTTCAGCGTCGTACGCACCCGCTCCACCACCCGGTCCACTTCCTTGTCCTTCAGGGTCCGGTCTGGAGCCCGGAAACGCAAGCGGAAGGCGAGGGAGCGCACGCCCGCACCCAGCTCCGGCCCTTCGTAGAGATCGAAGACCTCCACCCGCTCCAGGAGGTCGCCGCCGGCGCCGCGGATCGTCTCCATCACCTCCTCGGCCCGCACGGAGACGGGCACCAGGAGGGCCAGGTCGCGCTCCACCGCCGGCATCTGGGGGAGCGCGACCTGGCCCTCCTGGTGCCCGTCTCCGTGC
>WGEM01000217.1 GCA_015492755.1 Gemmatimonadota bacterium
GTCAGCGGTCAGCGGTCGTATTTTCACAGGAGTAGCCATGAACAAGCGAGAACACAAGACGCTTTCTCACGTCCGCAAGGGAGAAAATGACATGGGCAAACAGCCAGCGGTCGGCCGCGATGCTCTGAGCTTGTCGAAGAGTCGGCGGTCGGCGGTCGTCCTGCTTCTGCTCATCGCCCTTGCCGCCTGGGCCGTCCTGTCCACCGGCGCCGCGCCTGCGGTGCGGGTAGAAGTGCTGACCGACCCGCCCGCCGATGCCATCATCCCCGACGACACCTTGGTGGAAACCCGGCTGCGGGTCCTGGACGCGGCAAGGCAGCCCATCCGCGGTGCTCACGTCGCCCTGCGCCTAGAGGTCCCACCGCGCCCGAAGCTCCTAAACACCGATTTCCCCTACGTCGAGGGTACCACGTTGCTGGAACTGGAGACCGTCGCACCGGAAGGGGAGGTACGCTTCGCCGCCATCTACCCCATCCGCGGCACCTACCGTTTCGAGACCCGGGTCACCCTTCCCGACGGGACGACGGCGGAGGCGACGCCCACCCTCCACATCCGGGAGAACCCGGCCGAGGTGCGCAACTTCCTCGTCCTGGTGGCCCTGCTCTTTGCCTTCGGGCTCGTCTCCGGCTGGGTCATCGGGCGCGGGCGACAGGCGACCCTGGCGGCGGGGCTGCTGCTTTTGCTGGCGCTCTCCCCGGGCACGGTCCTGGCCCACGACCCCAACGAGGGGGGTGAGGGCCACGCCGAGCCCATCACTGTCTCCCAGGCCGAGGGACCGCTCCGCGCGGCGCTGAGCGTCACCCCCGGCCGTGGGGCCGTCGGCACCCTGAACACGATCGAGGCCCGGCTGACGAATCCCGACGGCACCCCGACCGCGGGTGAGGTCACGCTGGAGGCGTGGCACCTGGAGGACGAGGTGACCGTCTACCGCTTCGATCTGCCCGTCGGCGCCGACGGCGTGGCGCGCCTGAAGGTGCAGTTCTTCGACGGCGCGGCGCACGAGCTGCGCCTCACCGCTCGCACCGCGGACGGCCGCCAGGTGACCCTGCGCACGCCCATCGAGGTGGAGGGTTTCTCGCCGCCGCTGTGGTTGAAGCTGCGGGTGCTGGCGCTGCTGCTGGGCGTGGTCGCCGTGGGGTTGATCCTCGGGTTCTGGCTGGGCAGCCGCCCGGCACGGCAGGTGAGGAGAGCACAGCGTCCTGTGACGAGCTAATCAAACGGTCGTGTGGTCAGGCTGTCATATGGCCAGGAGGTGTGGCTCTATGCTGGTTCGAGCAGTCGAGGTCGGGCGGCGGTCGGCGGTCAGCGGTCAAGGGTTTACAACAAGGTGTTGATCCCATGAACGACGATTGGCAAACCACCGCCGAGATCCCGGTGCCGCCGAGCCTGCTGGACCAGGTCATCGGCCAGCCGCAGGCGGTGGAGGTGGTGCGCCTGGCGGCGCGGCAGCGGCGCTTCGTGCTGCTGGTGGGAGAGCCGGGCACCGGTAAGAGCCTGCTGGCGGAGGCCATGGCCGAGCACCTGCCGGGGGACGGCCTGGAGGACATCCTGCTGTGGCCCAACCCCGAGCAGCCCATCACCCCGCGCGTGGAGGCCGTCCCGGCCGGGCAGGGCAAGGCGCGTGTCGAGGCGGCGCGCGCCCGGGTGCAGCGCGCTCAACTCGTGCACCGCTACCTCCTCGGCGTGGCCTTCGTGGCGCTGCTCGTCGTGGCCGGGGTGGGACTCATCACCCGCGACTGGCGCTGGCCGCTGGTGAGCGCTGCGCTGCTCCTGCTGCTGTGGCTGGGCCGCCAGCGGCTGGGGCGCCTGGAGGCCCAGGTGCCGCGGGTGCTGGTGGCCCAGCAGCCGGGACGCGCGCCCTTCGTGGATGCTACCGGCTTCCACGCCGGGGCGCTGCTGGGCGACGTGCGCCACGACCCCTTCCAGTCCGGCGGGCGGGAGACGCCGCCTCACCACCTGGTGGAGGCGGGGGCCATCCACCAGGCTCACGGCGGGGTGTTGTTCATTGACGAGGTGAGCACCCTCTCCATCGAAAGCCAGCAGAGCCTGCTCACCGCCATCCAGACGAAACGCATGCCCATCAGCGGGCGCTCGCCGGGCTCCAGCGGTTCCATGGTGCGCACGGAGCCCGTGCCCTGCGACGTGGTGCTGGTGCTGGCGGGCAACCACGAGGACGTGGCGCGCATGCACCCCGGACTGCGCTCCCGCATCCGCGGCTACGGCTACGAGGTGCTCATGGCCGCGGAGATGCCGGACACGGCGGAGAACCGCGCCGCCCTGGCGCGCTTCGTGGCCCAAGAGGTGGTGAAGGACGGGCGCATCCCCCACTTCACCCGGGCGGCGGTGGAAGAGGTCATCGCCGAGGCGCGGCGCCGTGCCTCCCCGGGCCACCTGACCGTGCGCCTGCGGGAGCTGGGCGGCCTGGTGCGCGCCGCCGGCGACCTGGCCGTCGCTGAGGGCGCGCCACTGGTGGAGGCGGAACACGTGCGGCGCGCGCTGCGCCTGGCGCGCTCCCTGGAGGAGCAGGAGGCGGAGCGAATGGATGCGTTGAGCAGAGTAGGAGAGTTCGCATGACCACGATCTACGTCGTCGGGGTGGGGCCGGGGGATCCGGCGTATCTCACGGAGAAGGCGCGGCGCCTGCTGGCCGACGCCCGCCGCGTGGTGGGCTTCCAGGCCGCCCTGCAGGTCGTAGAGCCGCTGCTCCCAACGACGCCGACGGTGATGACCTACCGCAACCAGGAGGCGGTCATCCGCGCCCTGGCCGACGAGACGACCGACGAAGGGGACATCGTGCTGTGCTGCTGGGGCGATCCCAGCGTCTCGGATCGGGAGTTGCTGGAGCGGTTGTGGGCCGCCGGGCTGCGGGTGGAGATCGTGCCCGGGATCAGTTCCGTGCAGATCGCCTGCGCCCGGCTGCAGATCCCCCTGGAGGCGGCGCTCTTCATCACCTTCCACAAGCGCGGGGACATCGTCGCCGATCGGGTGGAGCTGCTGGAGGCGCTGCGCCGGGGGCGGAGGCACGTGATCGCCCTGCCGCGCCCGTGGGACTTCATGCCGGTGGCCATGGCGCGCTGGCTGCTGGAGGAGGGGCTTTCCCCTGCGCGAACCGTGTGGGTGCTGGAGCGCCTCACCCTGCCCGACGAGCGCGTCCAGCGCTTCACCCTGACGGAGCTGGCCGCCGCTGAGGAAGCGTTCAGTGACTTGTCCATCGTAGTGTTCCCGTGAGCCCGGGAAGATAATCACCTGATCGGAGGGAGAGTATGGAGAGTATAATGAAGAACGGATACCCGCAACGGATCGTCTGCTTGGCGGCGGAGGCACCGGAGATCCTAGATCAACTGGGCGCCTTCGACCGGTTGATCGCGGTCAGCGGCTTCGCCCGTCGTCCGCCACGGGTGCGCGACCTGCCCAAAGTTGGCGGCTTCGCCACGCCTGACCTGGACAAGGTGCTGGCGCTGGAGCCAGACCTGGTCATCACCACCAGCGACATCCAGGCCAACGCGGCCGCACACTTGATCAAGCGCGGCGTTTCCGTCCTGGCGCTCAATCCCCACTCCCTACAGGATGTCTGGCGTAGCATCCTCCTCATCGGCGGTGTCGTCGGCCGCCAGGCCGAGGCCCAGACCGCCGTAGATCGCCTGCAGCAGGAGCTGGCGGCGATTCGGGACGAGCGCCCCTTGCCCCGCCGCGTGCGGGTTTTCTTCGAGGAGTGGCCCGAGCCGCTCGTCTCGGGCATCGGCTGGGTGAGCGATGTGATCGAATACCTGGGAGGGGAGGACATCTTCCGCGACCTGCACACGCGCCGCACCGCGCCCGAGCGGGTGGTGACGCGCGAGGAGGTGGCCCGCCGCGCGCCGGAGGTGATCATCGCCTCCTGGTGTGGCCGCAAGGCACGGTTGGACGAGATCCGCGCCCGCCCCGAGTGGCAAAC
>WGEM01000218.1 GCA_015492755.1 Gemmatimonadota bacterium
CGAAGATGGCCTCGATTTCACGATCGAGGACCTGAAGTTCCGCGGGATCCGAACCCACTTCTACGACATCGCGCTGCACCTCTGGGGCACCTGCCCAGAGTGCGGAGAGCCCGCGCTGTCGGACCCCATTCGGAGCCTCGTGGACCTGGGACGGGAGCTGGAGATCTTCCTACCGGCACACAACCTCCACATCTGTCCCGCAGAAAGCGAGCACGTGCCCGAACCGGACCCCTGCGAGCGACTCACCACGCTCTTACGGGAGCTCTTGGGCCTTTAGGAGGTTACGGACGTGTACATCAGGAACCGTACGCTGAAGGAATGCGATGGCGTATGTAAGCCACCCCGGACCTTCGCCAAGGTCATCGCCGACGAGCTGCTCATCAAGCATCCCGGCGCGCTGCTGTTCTGCGAAGCCTGCGCCCAGCGGTTCGCCGGAGAGGTATACGCTCGCGAGGGGCGTGTCGTCGCCGCCAGCGTCGATCGGGACGCCTTGATGCGCTTCGTCTTGGAGGGCCTGTAATGGCCTACGTCGCCGTCCAGTCCCGACGCTACGAGTGCGACGGAATCTGCACACCCCCTCACCGCCTGGACGCCACCGTCGCAAAGCGATTGAAGGAGCGCCATCCCTTCGCCGCCATCGTCTGCCGGGAGTGCTTCGCGCGCCTTGACGAGCCTCCGCTCGCCGTGGAGCGCGACGTCTACGCCGTCGAGGGGCCGTACTACGACGACTACCGCATGTTCTTCGTCTCCGAGATCCTCGACCTAGAGGTCCACGGCACCGTCCGGGACGCGGTTGTAGACCTCGCACGACAGCTAACCCACCTAAGACGGCCCCGCGTCATCGATATACAGGTACAACTCGATGAAATCCACGTGATCTTACGGGAGGAACGACCATGAGCGAAATCCAAATGCCCGCCGAAGCCATCGCGGAGCTCTTCGCCCGCGCCGACGCCACGTCGAACGCCATCCACCGCGGGATGCAGTGGAACGTTCTCACCGCCCTGCGCGGACCGGACAACAAGGACGAGATCCTGAAGCACATCTTCACGAACCGCATCCGCGCCCTGGCGCTGCCGGAGATGCAATGGCCCTCTCCCCGGCTGCGCCGGGACGATCCCAGCCTGCGCCCGACGGACGTCCAGCGCTTGCCCAACATCCCCTACAACGTACACTTCGGGGAACACGTCTCCCTCGCCGCAATCGCCCTCCACTACGTCGGAGCGCTAAGCCTGGAGGAGCTGGACTTCATCATCGACCTTCTGGGATACTGGCGCGGAAGCTTGACCTTCCGAGACATCGTCGGGAAGCATGGGAGGTTCATCGATGAATCGAAAGCTCCCTTCTGAGATCTTACATCACAAAACCGCAGGCAAATGGCCTAGCCAGACCGCCAAGGCGCAACTGCAGTGGGACCTCATCACCGCCATGCGGGGGCCAGACGACACCGACCCGGTCGTGAAGCACATTTTCACCGAACGGCTACGTTACCTCCTCTTCCGCGACGCCTGCCCAGTCGCCGTGCGCCGGGAAGCTGTCGTGTCCCGGGAGTTACTGACCCACTTGGAAACCGTCCCTTACAACCCCCACTTCGCCAGCCACGTCCTGGCGGCGATTCAGGCGTTGTACTCCCTGGGCTGCATCCGAGAGGCCGAGCGGGAGTTCCTGGACCACCTCATCAGCCTATGGTCCGGCTACATCACGCTGGAGTCCGTCCTCCAGCGCTACGAGGAGTTCATCCGATGAAGCGCATCGAGCTGTTGATTCCCTTCTACCTTCCCATCCAAAGGAAGATCGTCTCCCTGCCGTGGCCCGGGTACAGCCTCGGCAACGGCCTTGCCGTCTGCCGCACGCCGTACCTGAGCTACTACGACGAAGAGCTCAAGGCGCTACAACACTGGCAAGTCGTCCACGAGGACTCGGGCCGCGAGATCGCCCGTGGGTTCCGACGACGGAAGGACGCCGTCGCCTTCGCGGAAGCCATCGCCGCGTTGTTTGACTTCACGCGACCGGCGGAGGAGCTCATCCCAGAGCTCGGCAAGCGCCGCGAAGAGATTCGCGAACTCGCCAGGCGCTATCACGGGAGGGTGTCGTAAGATGCCGTACATGTACGTCGAGCCGGAGGAGTTCGTCAGAACTCCCCGCGGCGCGGTCTACCACGTGTACAAAGACGACATGTGGGACAACCCTATGGTCTACTGGTACACTACCGATCCCTTGGAGCGGGACGAGTACGTCTTCGACGTCCGTGACCTCGCTCCGGGGAGCGCGCTCAAGACGCTTGAAAGCATCAAGCAGGTCATCATCGAGAACTGTGACAAACTTAGATTTCCAGACGACATCTGAACGCTATGAAGTTCCAGAAAGATCCAGAGGTACACCCATGAGCAAGAAGCTCTGGAGAGTCACCAATGGCTACGTTGGCTACAGTACCGTCCACGTCCTCGTCGTCGCCGAAACGGAGGAGCGTGCCAAGGCGCTCGCCGCCCAGAGATACAAGCAAGACAGCGACGAGATGGCAAGGAAGGGCTACACGCCCTACCCTCCGGGTTACTACGACATCCGCAAGATGCAAGCGGAGCTCCTATGTGACGACCTCACGCATGAGTGGGTGAGCGACGTGTTCGATTGATCCAGCGAAACATTCGGCACTACCCGAAGGTGAAAGGGAGGTCTGCCGATGACGGAAGTTGTTTTCTGGACGACGCCCGCCGGAAAGGACGCGCTGCTCGAAATCGCAGGCTCCCCGGCGGAGATCGCCCCTTTGGGGAAGGGCTATCGCCTGCACTACGCCGATCTCAA
>WGEM01000219.1 GCA_015492755.1 Gemmatimonadota bacterium
CTCGGCCACGAGCTGCTGGCGCTCCAGCGCGCGCCGCACCGGGCGCACCAGGTCCATCCGCTTGAAGGGCTTCTGGATGAAGTCATAGGCCCCGCGCTTCATGGCCTCCACCGCCAGGTCGATGCTCCCGTACGCCGTCATCACCAGCACCAGGGCCTCGCCCCCCGCCTCGCGGTAGGCGTCCAGGAACTCCAGGCCTCCCAGCTTGGGCATGCGGACGTCGCAGAGGATCAGGTCCGGTCGCTCTTCCAGCGCGGCGTGGAGGCCCGCCTCACCGTCTTGCGCCATGACGACGTCGTACCCGGCTTCGGTGAGGATGAGCGACAGCGACTTTCGCAGCCCCTGGTCGTCGTCGATGACGAGAATCTTCACGGTCCGTTCTCCCCGGCCCCGGAGGCCGGCGTGCCGGCGCCCGGAAGCCGGATGATGAAGGAAGCGCCGCCTTCCGGTCGGTTCCGCGCCTCGATGCGCCCACCCATGCCCTCCACCAGGCGCGCACAGATGGAGAGGCCCAACCCGGTTCCCTTCCCGGGCTCCTTGGTGGTATAGAAGGGGTCGAAGACCCGCAAGAGGTCGTCTTCCGGGATGCCCGGACCGTTGTCGTCCACCTGGAGCACCGCCACCCGTTCGGCGCTGAAGAGCGGGTCCACACCTCGACCGCCGTCATCCCGTGCCACACGGCGGCGGTGAAGGTAGTTGACGCCCTCCGGATCCGCCGCACGTCGGATGGGGAGCCGCGCGATCCCGCCGTCGTCGTCGTAGAGCTGAACCGAGATCTGCGGGTCGGGCACCCCCCGAAGTGCATCCACCGCGTTCAGGAGAAGGTTCACCAGCACCTGCTCGAGGCGGTGGGGCTCCATCACCACGTCCGGCACATCTCCCACCACCGCCCAGGTGGTTTCGATGCCGTCGAGCTTTCCCTGGTTCTCCAGGAGCTTCCGCACCCGCATGACGACGTCGGCCGGGGAATGGGCGCCGAACGCCTCGCCCCGGGGCCGGGCATAATCCAGGAGGCCCCGCACGATGCGGTCGATCCGCTCCGCCTCTTCGCGGATGGAGTCGAGGATCT
Source organism: Gemmatimonadota bacterium (assembly GCA_015492755.1). Taxonomy (GTDB): domain Bacteria; phylum Gemmatimonadota; class Gemmatimonadetes; order Longimicrobiales; family Gaopeijiaceae; genus S146-37. The sequence continues at coordinate 1,070 of WGEM01000219.1, forward strand.
CCGTGTCCTGCCCGTCGCGTTTCGCCCGCTGTCGCGCCACGTCCACATACGCCATGATGGCCCCCAGGGGATTCCCCACCTCATGGGCGAGGCCAGCCGCCAGCGTTCCCACCGACGCCAGACGCGCCGCGTGAATCACCTGATTCCGGGCCTCCACGAGTTCGCGGTTGGTACGCTCCAGCGAGGCAACGTTCTCCGCCAGGAGGCGCTGGTCGGCCAGGAGGCGATCCGCCATCCGGCTCACCGCCTCCTGGACCGCCTGCATTTCCTCCGTGTCGGCGGGTCTGAACCGATGGTGGTATTCGCCCGCCGCGATCCGACCGGCGTCTTCCGCCAGTCGCTCCAGCGGACCCAGGACGTGGCGGCGGAGGAGCGCCCCTCCGTACACCGCCAGAATGACCAGGTCCGCCACCACCAGGCCGAGGATGAAGAGAAGCCCATCCGTGGGCGAGGGCAGGAGCGGAAGGATGAGCCCCAGACCCACACCCGCCAACAGGATCGCCGCCGCGAACGGCAGGCCGAACTGGACGAGGAGCTCGCGACGGAGCGGCGCGGGAGCTGGGGGATCGGCGGTCATGGCAGGGTGCGGGTGTGTACGGCCGTGGACGCGCCGAAGGCTACAGAGGTGGCTGGCGTCGTGCTACCCACCCGTGGAATTCAAACCGGCCGGTCGAACTTCTCTCAGGTCCTCAATTCGTGCACTGCACGGTGCTCACGATGGTGGCGGGCGCCACCTGCGCGGCGCTGCCGTGGTAGATGGCACACGACTGGCCGGTACCCAGTGCCTGATGATATGCCGTGGCGGACCACCCGGTATTGTGGGCCTCTCCGATGGTGAGCACCACACCCTCCGAGGGATCGAATCCCAGCGCCGTGGTGTTCGTGGAGTACGTGTAGAACGAGTTGTAGTACACGTCCTGCTGGTTGGCGAGGTTTCGCAGATCGGCCCGCAAGGTGGCCAGGTAGGCGCGTTCCCGCGTGGATTGGAACTTGGGGATGGCGATGGAGGCCAGGAGGCCGATGATGACCACCACCATGAGGAGCTCGATGAGGGTGAATCCCTCGGGGGGGCGCGGTTTCACGGAGCTACCTCTCGGTCGGCTGGGGGGCTGGTCGGAGCGCAGCACCGCGAACGGCGGCCCGGGCCCGGAGGCCCGGGCCGCACCACACAGGCTGCTGTGACACCCTTCCGGGCCTTCACGCCCGGGAGCGGATGCCTACGCGCTCAGGTCAGCGCGTGCAGGCCACCTCGCCGGGCGACGTGGCTGACGTGCTGCCGATGGTCGGGCTGGACGCCGTACCGTAGTAGATGACGCAGCCCTCACCCGTACCGAGCGCGGCATGGGTGGCGCTGGCCGACCAGCCCGAGCTCGTGGCGGCACTGTTCACCACCACACCCTCGGAGTTCGTGAACGCCAGGAGCGACGTCGTGGTGGTGTAGGAGTAGTTGTCGGCGTAGTAGATCTCCTGCTGCGAAGCCAGGTTCTTGAGATCCGACTTCATGGCGGCGAAGTACGCCTTCTCCCGCGTCGCAGAGAACTTCGGGATGGCGATGGCCGCCAGGATCCCGATGATCACCACCACGATCAGGAGCTCGATCAGGGTAAAGCCCTTTTTGTCCCGCATGGTGCAGACTCCAGCAAGGGTGAAACAGATTCCTGCAGTGCGCCCTCTGATGCAAGCGCGGTTCCCGAATGCGTGCCGGGCGTCCTAAGTCCATACGCCACAAACGGATATGTCCGGTCCACGCCCCTCGGGACGCACCCGGATTCCCCCTCCGGAGTATGGGATTTTGCAAAAAACCGGACGATATACAACGTCATACGCATGGTGTGGCCCCGTCCCGTCCGGCGCAGGTCCGGCTGGTCATTTCGGCGTATCTTCGGGTTCCGGGGGGCCAAGGAGTGGACTGCCCTCTTCCAGGCGCGCGCGCATGGACTCGATCCGGACACGCACCGGGTGGGGAGGATCGGTGGAGAGGGCCGCCTCCAACGCGCGCAGCGCCGCGGCACGGTCACCCCCGGCTTCGTCCAGGACCGCGCGGGTGACCCAGGCCTGCCACGATGCTCCGAATCCCTGCGTACGGACCGCCTCCTGGTGGGCCAGACGCGCCTCCTCGATGCGTCCGCGTACCGCCAGGGACCACGCCAGGATGTGCGGGCGCAGCGGGTCCCGGGGCTCCAGGGTCAGCGAGACACGGCTGAAGCGCTCCGCCCGCTCCGGATCACCCACGATGGAGTAGAGTTCCGCGAGACGTCCCGGAGCCAGCGCGAAACGGGGCTCACGACGCCACGCGTGCAGGAGGAGCCCTTCCGTTCCGTGGTAGATCCCGTGGCGCATGAGCGTCGCCGCCACGTCCGTGACGTAGAGGTAGTGGGCGTCCAGGAGGTCCACGCCGATGCGGTAGGTGAGGAGCGCCTGAGACACATTGCCCGCGCCCATGAAGGCGTCGCCCAGCGCCCACTGGGAGCGCCCCGATTGAGGGTAGTCCCGCACCAGAGCCTCCAGCATGGAGGGGTTGTCCCTCCAGGTGGGGTTCCGGGTCCAGGTGCGCCAGGCACCGAGGGCGCACGCCACCACCAGAAGTCCCATGGCCAGCCGACGCCGGCGTTGCGCCAGGCGCCAGAAGAGCCACCCCGTGGCCGCCGCCAGGCCCACCGACGGGAGGTACAGGGTGCGCTCGGCCAGGAGCACACCGGAGAGGAAGACCACGTTGGCCACCGGCGCCACGGTGATGAGAAACCAGACCACGCCGAAGCCCAGCGCGCGGGGTGAGACGGCACCCCGCCCCAGAACACCCTGCCGCCAGCTCAGCCACGCGCCGGTGAGGATGGCCAGCGCGAGCCCCACGCCCGTGACGTTCGCCCCATGCCACCCCAGGGAAACCGGGATGACCTCGGGAGAGTAGTCCGCCGAGAGGTCCAGGGGCGCCACCCATAGTCGGACGTAGTGTCCCCAGACCTCCCCCAGCGTCCAGATCCGGGGCACCTCGAAGAGGAGGTCGGCGCCCAGGGGACCCAACGGGTTCGCCACCCGCCCCAGGATATCCCATCGGAGCAGGAGGAGCGCCGCCGCACCCACCATCGCGGCGAAGTAGAGCCGCCACCTCCGGGCCAGGTACCGGCCCACGTCGGACGGTCCCAGGCGTTCCCGGGCGGCGTCCAGCAGAACAAGCACCGCGGGGAGGGTGGCGGCCCCTTCCTTCGCGCCGAACGCCAGGACGTAGAGCACCGCGATGCCCGCCGCCGTGCGCCACCCCGTCGCGGGCCCGCTCCTGAGATGGACGAGGCACGCCGCCAGAAAGAAGAGCGCGGCCAGGAGCTCGCCCAGGCCCACCACGTTGGCCACCGCTTCGGTGTGCACCGGGTGCACGGCAAAGAGGAGCGCGCCGGCCACAGCGGCGAAGGGTGTGACGAGTTCCAGGAGCACCAGGAACACCAGCGCGGACACCCCGGCGTGCACGAGGGTGTTCACCGCATGGAAGATCCAGGGCGCCCCGCCGCCCACGATCCACTGGAGTCCCAGCGCCGCCTGGGTCACCGGTCGCCAGAGCCCGTTCTCCCGGCCGAACATCCCCGGCCAGTAGGGACCGAACACCGCCCCGGGGAGCGTCTCGAGCTGCTGCAGGGCGGTGTTGCTCACGACGATGTGATAGTCGTCGTAGGCGAATCGATTCTGCAGCGTGTTGGCGTACACCGCCGCCGCCACCCCGGCCACCAGCGCCATCGCCGCCCACAGCCGGCGCCCGGTCACGATTGGGAACTCCGCTTCATGGCCCGCAACTCCTGAAGGCGGGCGCGGTGGGTGGCGCTGCCCGGATCCTGCGCCAGGGCGGCCTCACGGGCGTGGAGGGCGGCGTCCAGGTCGCCCCGGGCCACGTACGACTCCGAGAGCGCCGCGAAGAGCGCCGGATGAGGGCCCGCCACCCGGAGCCCCTCCAC
>WGEM01000220.1 GCA_015492755.1 Gemmatimonadota bacterium
GCCGCGCCGGTGAGCGCGTCGTGCACCGAGGCCCCGCGATCGATGCAGACCAGGACCAGCGGCGGCTCCAGCGACACCGAGGTGAAGGAGTTCACCGTGAGGCCCACGGGGTCGCCCTCCGCGTTCCGCGTCGTGACGACGGTCACACCGGTGGGAAAGCGCCCCATCACATCCCTGAACGACCGCGCGTCGACTTGCTGCATCCCGCACCCTGGTTGCGCTGCTTGCCCGGCGCCTTCGCGGCGCTAGCTTTCTCACCCCCCACCGTCCGGAAACGAAGGCGCCATGCGGAGAACATCGATTCTTCAGCCGCTCGCCGCCGCGGTGATGTTAACCGTGGCCACAGGCTGCGACAACGTGGACTGGGGCGGCGTGGACCTCGCGCTCCGTCCCCCGCTCACGGCGGAAGAGCTGGCGGCGCTGGACTCCGCACGTGCCGCTCATGTGGAGCCCGCGGAGGAGGTGGTGACCAGCCTCCCGGAAGGCCCCATCCTGCTGGCCGGCATACGGGAGGGGCGCCGGGCGGAGCTCCGCTGGGTGGGGCGGATCCGGAACGACGCACTGGAGGCGCTTCCCGGACCGTCCGAGGATCCTGAACTCTACACGCGTCTGGTGGACGAGCGCCTGCGACCGGTCCGGCGCTGGATCCTCTTTTCCGGAGGCGTGAGGGTGGGGTCGTTCTTCCCCGACTCGGTGGCGACGGACCACAGCTTCTGCGGCGCTCCCGCGGTGCTCAGCGGGTGGGTGGAGCTGGCGCCATCGGCAGAGCCCACCCGCCTCCTGGCCCTTCCGGAGGAGGTGGCGGCATCCCGTCCCTACGGCGTCTGGCGTGCGTACAGGCACGACTACGACCAGCGCGTGGCGTCGCTGCGGCTCGCCTCCCAGGCCATCCGCCGGCTGGGTGCGCCCTGGCCCCCCGACGGCGTGCTGGCCGCCCGCAAGGACATCCAGGCGTTCCGTCTCCCCGGCGCCGACGCCGCGTCCATCGCCGCCACCTTCACCTTCCAGGATGACGTCCGCGTGGGCCCGCCCGCGGGCCCCCGCGCCTACGCCCTCTTCCTCATGGGCTCGCCGGGTGCGTCCGGCTACGTGGCGGATTATCTCTGGCACCGCCCGGCGTCGGAGGACGGAAAGGGCGTTCCCCGGTTCTTCGATCACCTCGATCTCGACGGCGACGGCTCCGACGAGGTGCTGCTGGACGTCTTCGGCGAGGAGGCGCAGTGGTACGCGCTCCTGAGCCGGCGCGCCTCCGGTTGGACGCGCACGTACGAGCACCCCTGCGGACGACGGCCCGCCGCCCAGTGACGCCGGGTCGCAGGCTTCCGTCGCGTCTGCGGACGGGAGCGCGGGCCGGTCTCATGACGCTGGCCGTCGCAGCCGCCGCCTGCTCCGCGCCCGACGCTGCCGACAGGACGCGCGGCCGCGATGCCTCCCGGCCGGCGGCCGTGGAGATCCGGGACGCGGCGGGACGGACGGTTCGGTTCCAGGCACCGGCGCGGCGTGTGGTGTCGCTGGTCCCGTCCGCCACCCGGACGCTGCATGCCCTCGGGATGGACTCGGTCCTGGTGGGGCGCACCGACTACGACGACGCCCCCTGGGCCCGGGACGTACCGTCCGTCGGGGGCGGCCTCGCCCCCGACCTGGAGACCATCCGGTCGCTTGACCCGGACCTGGTGATCCACTTCGGGGGGGCTCAGGACCCCCGCACCCCCGCACGCCTGGACCGGCTGGGCATCCCCCGCCTGGCCATCCGTCCGGAACGCATCGAGGACGTCCTCCACTCCATCGAGCTGGTGGGAGCCGCCGTGGGTGTGCCCCAGCGGGCGCGGGAGCTGACGGCCCACATCCGCGCCTCCCTGGATTCGCTTCGGGGGCGGGTGGAGGGACTCCCGCCGGTGCGGGCGGCGTACGTCCTGGGCGGGACGCCGCCCTGGGTAGCGGGCCCGGGCAACTACATCCACGAGATCCTCACCGTCGCCGGAGCCGTGAATGTCTTTGAGGATCTGTCCACGCCCTGGGGCTCGGTGAGCCCGGAGGAGTTCCGGATCCGCGCCATCGACGTGGTGGTGACCTCCGACGCCGCCACCGTCCCCCCGGATCTCGTGCCCGGCGCCCGGGTGGTGGCGGTGGGCGACGCGCTGAATATGCCCGGCCCCGAACTCGCGGAGGCCGCGTGGCGGGTGGCGGAACTCATCCACGGAGTCCCCCTGCGATGAGGCGGCGGCGGCTGGCACTCGTGATGGGGGGCGCCCTGGCGGGTACGGCCGTCCTGGCCCTGTGGACAGGCTCGGTGCGGATCCCACCGGCGGAGGTCTGGGCCGCGCTGACGAGCGGCGGGCAGCCCGCGTTCCGGGACATCGTGCTGGAACTCCGCCTCCCCCGTTTCGCGCTTGGGGTCCTGGTGGGCGGGGGGCTGGCGCTGGCGGGAACGATCTTCCAGGCGCTGCTGCGCAACCCCCTGGCCGAGCCCTACATCCTGGGCGTCTCGGGCGGCGCGTCGGTGGGTGCGGTGAGCGTCATCGCCTTCGGGCTGGCCTCCGAGGCCTCCTGGGCGCTCCCGCTGGCGGCCTTCGCGGGCGCGCTCTTCGCCATCTGGCTGGTCTTCCGCGTGGCCACCGCCACCGGCCAGGCCATGGACGTGCGCGTCCTCCTCCTGGCGGGCGTAGTGGTGGCGGCGCTCTTCAGTGCGTACGTGGCGCTGGTCCTGGCGCTGGCGCCGGCGCGTACCGTGCAGTCGGCGGTCCTCTGGAGTCTGGGGAGCCTGGCGGGCGCGTCGTGGCGGAGCGTCGCCATCGCGGCGGTGTACACCGTGCCCGCGGCGCTCTTCCTCCTCACACAGGCCCGGGCGCTCAACGCCCTGGCCATCGGCGAGGAGACGGCGTACTACCTGGGGACCGACGTGGAAGGGGTGAAACGCGCGACGCTGGTGGTGGCGGCGCTCCTCACCGCCGCCGGCGTGGCGGTGGCGGGGGTCATCGGGTTCGTCGGCCTGGTGGTGCCGCACGTGGTGCGGCTCAGCGCGGGCTCCGATCACCGGGGCCTGCTTCCGCTCTCCTTCCTGGGAGGCGCCGTCTTTCTTCCGCTGGCCGACGTGCTGGCCCGGGTGATCCTGGCGCCCACGGAGATTCCCATCGGCGTGGTGACCGCGTTCGTGGGTGTGCCCTTCTTCCTCGTGCTGCTGCGACGCAGCATGGCGCGGCAATGAGGGTGAGGATGCCATGAGCGTTCGTGTCGAACTCCGGGGACTCACGGTCCGCTACGCCGCGTCGGCGGCGCCCGTCCTGGAAGGGGTGGACCTGGACGTGGCGCCCGGGACGCTTCAGGCCGTCCTGGGTCCCAACGGTTCCGGGAAATCCACACTGATGCGGGCGGTGCTGGGTTTCGCACCGCACGTGCAGGGCGCCGTCCTCCTGGAGGGAACGCCCATCCAGCGGTGGGACCGCAAGGCGCTGGCCCGGGTGGTGGCGGCGGTGGCCCAGGCCGAACACGTGGCGTTTCCGCTCACCGTCCGGGAACTGGTGGCCATGGGGCGCTATCCCCACCTGGGACCGCTGGAGACGGAGCGCACGGAGGACCGCGAGGCGGTGGACGCGGCGCTGGACGCCTGTGACCTGGCGCCGCTGGCCTCCCGGGACGTGGCCACCCTCTCCGGGGGCGAGTTCCAGCGTGCCCGGATCGCGCGAGCGCTGGCGCAGCAACCCCACGCGCTCCTCCTGGACGAGCCCACCGCCAGCCTGGACATCCGGCACCGGATGTCCATCGTGGAACTCCTCCGGGCCGCCGCCGACGACGGCCTCACCGTCCTGTTCATCACCCACAGCCTGGATCTGGCGGCGCGCTACGCCGACCGCGTGCTGCTGCTGGATCGAGGCCGCGTGGCGGCCGACGGTCACCCCCGCGACGTGGTGCGGGAAGAGATCGTGACGGAGGTGTACGGCTGGCCGGTACGTGTCTTCGACAACCCCGTCACCGGAAGACCCAGCGTCACGCCGTTGCCGAAGACTCCTCCGCCTCGCGCCGGAGCGTGACGTAGCTCTGATAGCGTGAAGGCGCGATGGGCCCCTCCTCCACCGCCTCCCGCACCGCACAGTCGGGCTCGTGGGTGTGGGAGCACGAGCGGAATCGACACGCCCCCAGGTAGGGTGCGAATTCGGGGAAACAGCGCTCCAGCTCCGACGCCTCCACTCCCCAGAGTCCCACGTCGGCGAAGCCGGGCGTGTCCGCCACCAGTCCGCCGCACTCAAGGGGAATCAGCCGCGAACCCACCGTGGTGTGCCGCCCCGTACCGGTCTTCCGGGAGAGCGCGCCGGTGCGCAGCTCCAGCCGTGGATCGACGGCGTTGAGGAGCGTGGACTTTCCCACCCCCGAAGGGCCGTACAACGCAGACGAACCGCTGCAGACCGCCTCGCGGAAGCGCTCCAGTCCCTCGCCCGTCGCGGCGCTCACCGAGAGCACGTCGTATCCGATGGAGCCGTAAAATTCCTCGAGGTCCCGGGCCACCTCCGCCGCTCCCGGAAGGTCCACCTTGTTCACCACCAGGATGGGGTGCATCCCGCTGGCTTCGCCCAGCACCAGAAGCCTGTCGATCATCTCGAGGCGTGCGTCGGGCTGGCGCGCCGCCACCACCGCGAAGGCACGATCCAGATTGGCCGCCAGCGTGCGGGGCGCGCGACCACCTCTCGCCCGTCGCACCAGCTCCGTGCGCCTCGGCAGGACGCGATGGATGACCCAGGCGTCGCCCGCCGCCGGCTCCACCTCCACCTCGTCGCCGATCACCACCTGCGCCGTCCGGTCCCGGCGCTTCTTCAGCCGGCCCCGGAGGGTGGCGTCCACCACCGAGCCGTCCCGGCAGACCACCCGGTAGCGACCGCCGGCCGCCTCGTGGACCACACCCCTCACCGACCCGCACCCCGCAGCCGGAGCGGTAGGTGCGCAGGGGGGGACGCTCCCGCCCGTCCACGACGAAGCCCCCCGCAGGATCGGACATCCTGCAGGGGGCTCGAGTTCCTCCGACCGTTCGGTCGGGAGAGCGTCACGCGGCGAACGACTCCAGCGCGGAGCCCTTCTCGCCCTCGCGGAGGCGCCGCAGCGCCCGGTCGCGAAGCTGGCGGATCCGCTCACGGGTCACGCCGAGCATGTTGCCGATCTCCTCGAGGGTGTGTTCGCGCTCGCCCTCCAGGCCGAAGTAGAGACGCAGCACCTTCGCGTCGCGGGCCTCCAGCGTGGCCAGCGCGTCGCTGATGGTCTCGCTGAGGAGACGATTCTCCACTTCCAGCTCCGGCTCCGCCGCCTCCTCCGTGATGAAGCGCTCCACCAGCTGCGAGTCCTCGGAGTCGCCGATGGGCGCGTCCAGACGGATTTCCGCGGCGTTCAGTGTCTGCAGCGACTCCACCAGCTCCGGGGTGAGGAAGGTTGCCTCCGCCAGCTCCTCGGTGGTGGGCTCGCGACCCTTCTCCTGCTTCAGGCGCTCCTTCTCACGGAAGATCCGAGCCAGATCGCTGGCACGGTTCAGCGGCACGCGCACCGCACGGCCGTGGTTGGCCAGCGAGGCGAGGATCGCCTGCCGGATCCACCACACCGCGTAGCTGATGAACTTCACGCCCTGATCGGGATCGAACTTCCGCGCCGCGGTCACCAGCCCCACGTTCCCTTCCTGGATGAGGTCGGTGAGCGACACGCCACGATTCTGGTACTTCTTCGCCACACTGATGACGAAGCGCAGGTTCGCCCGCGCCAGCTCCTGGATCGCCTCCTGATCGCCCTTCTGGGCACGAGCCCCTAGCTCCTTCTCGCGCTCAGGCGTGATGAGCTCGTGTCGGCTCACATCCCGGAGGTACTGATCGAGGGCGCTCTGCTCCTCGACGCTGGCGTCGAAACCGGCGAGAAGGTTCCCCTTCTGGCGGCGCTTCTTACGCTTGCTGGTCGTGGCAGCGGCCATCGTGATCTATGCTCCTTGCGAACAGGGATCCGCACCTGCCGGGCCGGCGCGCTCCCAGGGGGGTTCAGGCCTCGGGAACTGCGAAGCCCTTTATCGTGCAGGCGCGATCGTGAAACGTCAAGAGGTCGCGCTCATCCATCGTACCCCACCACTGTGGGACGTTCCCTGGATGCGTACGACCTGCGCGCGCCACACCACCCCCCGGCGGAGGCCCCGGCGCACGGCGCCGGGAACGGCGGTCCGACGTGCAGCTTCGGCACCGCCCCGGACGAACCTGAGTACCCCCCGGGTTCCCGGGGTTCCCGCGAAGCGGGCGAGAGGCGAGCTGCCCCTGATGCTCCCGTGACGCCATGGCCGTCATTCGTCATACTCCACGGAGCCGCCCGCCGCAATCCCCACCCCCAGGTCGCCCCGCGTCCAAC
>WGEM01000221.1 GCA_015492755.1 Gemmatimonadota bacterium
CCCGCCTCCCGCACGTCGTCCACCCGGATGACGGCGATGCGGGTCTCGCCCTGAGCGTTCCGGTACTCGATGGGGCCCAGCACGTCGCCGGGCGCAGCGGAGCGCAAGACCTCGTAACCCGGGGGCAGGCTCGCGATCTGCTCCTCGGGCACCGTCAAGGAGTCGGGCGCCTCGGGGTCGGAGTAGGTGGCGAAGAGTTCGTCCCAGGGCGCGCCCCTCTTGGCCGCGGCCGCCGCCTCCCGCGCGCGCTCCCGCGCGCGCTCCACGTCTTCGTCGGTGAGGGCCGGCCGGATGAGGATGTGCCGCGCCCGCCGCTCCCCGGGGCGCACCCGTTCCACCTGGATGATGTGCAGGCCGAAGGGCGACTCCACGATGTCGCTCACCTGGCCCTCACCCAGGTTGAAGGCGGCGTCCTCGAAGGCTTTCACCATCCGGCCGCGGCGGAACCACCCCAGGTCGCCGCCCATCTCCGCAGAGCCGGGATCCTGCGAGTACTGCCGGGCCAGCTCGGCGAAGTCCTCTCCCGCCCGGATGCGCTCCAGGAGCGAGCGCGCCAGGGCGCGTGCGCTGTCCACAGCGGCGGGTGACGGCTCGGGCCGCACCACCACCTGGTGGAAGGTGATGGACCGCGGGCGCTGCTGGAGTCGGTTGCGCGCCGCCTGGAAGGCGGCCTGGATGTCCGACTCCGAGATCTCCACGTCGGGCATGTCCCGGAGCCGGGTCTGGAGGAAGAGCTGCTGCAGCTGCTCCGCCCGGATCTGCGACCGGAGGAGATCCCGGTAGGCCGCCAGCGTGAGGCCGTCCTGGGCCAGCGCGCGCTGGAGCGCCGCCTGTCCCCCCAGCTGACGGGTCACCGATTCGATCTGCTGGCTCACGCGCTCTTCGATGAGCTGGTCGTCCACCCGGATGAGGGTGTCCTTGGCGGCCTCCTGGAGGACCAGCGAGAGGTTGACGAGCTGGTCCAGGATCTCACGCCGCAGCCTGGCCTCCTCCTCCGGTGTGGAGGGCGGGGTGAACCCCGGTGTGAGTTGCAGGCGGCGGATCTCCTCCTCGATCTGGCTCTGGAGGACCACGGAATCCCCCACGATGGCCACGATGCGGTCCACCACCTCGGGGTCGTCGCCGGCGGTCTGCGCGGCCACGGCGGGCACCCGCGCCGCCAGGAGCAAGAGGAGGAGCGTGATGGGAGCGGCGAAACGGAACAGGCGTCGATTCATGTGGCTTCGTAACCGCCGGGAGGTCATGGGTTCCGGCCTGCCGTGTCCACCGACTGCTCCAGCGGTGACGCGCTCCGGTTCGCCCTCAGCGTGCCGATCCTGAGCACGGCCTGCCCCACCCCCCGTTCGAAGATGACGGGGTCACCGTAACGGCGAAGCTGATACGCCACCGGTCCCAGGCGCACCATCTCGATGGCCCCGGCGAGCACCTTCTTCACGGCTTCCAGGGCAGCGCGCTCCACTGCCTGTTCCAGCGGTTCGCCGGGCGCGCGCTCCACGGGGCGGAATCCCAGCGCCGCAGCCGCGTCCAGGAGCTGCTCGCGCGCATCCGCCACCAGGGAGTCCACTTCCTCCGGAGGCGGCTCGAGTCCCTGAGCCCTGGCGCGGGCCACCAGCACCTCGCGCTGCACCAGGCTCCTGAGGAACCGGTCGATCTGCTCGTCATCGCCCGCGGCGATCTGCGCACGGAGGTCGGCGGGCTGGGCCTGGAGGACGAACTGAAGCTCGCCCACGGTGAGCGCCCCGTCCCGGTATCGCACCAGCGGGCGCCGGGACGCGCGTCCGGTGATCCGCCGGCCGGGGTCGAGCGCCAGATCCCGCGTCAGCTCATAGGCCCCCTCCAGCACTTCCGGAGCGGCGGCGGAGTCCGCCTGGGCGACGAAGAGCGACTCCGCCACGAGGAATCGACGGGCCAGCACGCGGTCGCGGAGCTCGCCGGCCACGTCGCCCAGTTCGGGCGTTCGCGTCGCCTCCAGGAGGATCAGGTGCACGCCGAACGGGCTCTCCACCGGCTCGCTCACCTCTCCGGGCTGAAGCGAGAGGACGGCGCGCTCGATGGAGGGAAGCATGTCGCCCTGAGAGAGCCAGCCCAGATCTCCCCCCAGGGGAGCGGTGCCGGGGTCCTGACTCACGCGCCGGGCAAGCTCCTGGAAGGACGCCCCCTGGAGGATCCGTCGGCGGAGCGACTCCGCCTGGGCCAGGAGCTCCTCGCGCGCCTCCTCGGATCCGCCCGGGGGCCACCGGAGGAGGATATGGCGTGCCCGCATCTGCAGGTGGCCGCCTCCCGAGGCGTAGGCCTCCTGCAGCTCCTCCTCGGTGACCACGGTATCCACCTGCAGCGAGGAGTCCCGGAGTGCGAGGATCATGCGCTGCTCCACCTGGCCCTGCACGAGAGGCGCGAAATCCACCGATGAGAGGGTGGAGTCCCGGGCGACGGCGTCGGCCAGCAGGACGTACTGCGCCCAGAGATCCGCCACCTCACGGACCACGCCGACATTGGCGCCGAACTGCTCCTCGTCCACCAGAAGGCGCGCCACCTCCTCCACCTCCAGCGTGTAGGGCCCCACTCGGGCCACGAGGCCCTTGTCGGAACGCGGCTGGTCGCATCCCGCCGTCAGGGCCGCCAGGAGCGCCAGCAGTGCGAGGGCCGGGAAACGTCGATTCATCGATGTGTGTCGTCGTCGTATCGCCGGATTCACGCAGCGTCTGCACGTGCCTCGGCGAGGGCACGCAGCGCTATGGACAGAAGCTCCTCGGCGTCGTCACCACCCACGCTCCGGAGGACAAAGGAGAAGGGTTCCATCCTGCGCACCTCCACCTCGGCGCTCCGCTCGCGCATCGGCCCGGCAAGGGCGTTCATCCGGGGCACGACACCGCGCCTGAACGTAACACGCGCGGCGTCGGCGTCCACGAGGATTCGCTCCACCCCCAGCCTCCGCCCCAGGACGCGCAGCGTCGCCGCCCTCAGGAGGCGGTCCACCTCCGAAGGCAGGGGCCCGAACCGGTCACGCAACTCTTCCCGGATGGCGGACACCTCCGAGGCGGACGACACCCGGGCGAGCCGTCGGTAGAAGTGCAGCTTCTGCGCGGCGTCGGCCACGTAGGCGTCGGGGAGGAACGCGCCCCCCGCCATGGAGACCTCGGGGTCGGGGCCGTCGTCGTCGTCCGCCCCCTCCTGCAGTCGCCGTACCGTACGCTTCAAGAGCCGCATGTAGGTGTCCAGCCCCACCTGGTGCGCGAAGCCCGACTGGTCGGCGCCCAGCAGGTTCCCCGCGCCACGGAGCTCCAGGTCCCGCAGCGCCACGGAGTATCCGGCGCCCAGCTCGGTGTAGTGCTCCAGCACCTTCAGGCGACGCCGGGCATCTTCGTTCACGTCCTCCGGCACCAGCAGGTAGCAGTACGCCCTGCGGTGGGAGCGGCCCACCCGACCGCGGATCTGGTAGAGCTGGGCCAGGCCGAAGCGGTCCGCCCGGTCCACGATGAGCGTGTTGGCGTTGGGCACGTCCAGCCCGTTCTCGATGATGGACGAACAGATCAGGACGTCGATGCGGCCCTCCACGAAGTCGTGCATCACGCGGTCGAGTTCGCGGGGGCGCATCTGTCCGTGCCCCACCGCCACCCGCGCCTCCGGTACCAGCGCCCGGATCTCCTCCGCCACCGTGTAGATGGTATCCACGCGGTTGTGGAGGAAGAACGCCTGGCCTCCCCGGTCCAGCTCGCGGTGGAGCGCCTCGGCGATGACCTGGTCGCTCCACGGCAGGACGTGGGTGAAGATGGGCATCCGGTCGCGCGGCGGTGTGCGGATGAGGGAGAGGTCCCGCACACCGGTGAGGGAGAGGTAGAGCGTCCGGGGAATGGGTGTGGCGGAGAGCGTGAGGACATCCACCGATGCGCGCATCTGCTTGAGGCGCTCCTTGTGCTTCACCCCGAAGCGCTGCTCCTCGTCCACCACCAGCAGGCCGAGATCCTTGAAGACCACGTCCGGGGAGAGGAGCCGGTGGGTCCCGATGATGATGTCGAGTTCTCCCGCCGCCAGGTGCGCCAGGAGCTCCTTCTGCTCCCCGGGCGTGCGGAAGCGCGAGAGGCTCCCGATGCGGACCGGATACTCCGCCAGACGCTCCTCGAAGGTGTGCCGGTGCTGTTCCACCAGGATGGTGGTGGGGGCCAGAACGGCCACCTGCTTTCCGTCCTGCACCGCCTTGAAGGCCGCCCGGATCGCCACCTCGGTCTTCCCGTACCCCACGTCGCCGCACACCAGTCGGTCCATGGGCCGGGGCGCCTCCATGTCCCGCTTCACGTCTTCGGTGGCCTTCCGCTGATCCGGGGTGTCCTCGTACAGGAACGACGACTCCATCTCCAGCTGCCAGCGCGTGTCGGGGGAGAAGGCGTAGCCGGTGGCCGCCTGGCGGCGGGCATACAGCTCGAGGAGCTCGCTGGTCATCTCCTCGATGCGCCGCTCGGTGCGGGCGCGGAGCGTCTTCCAGCGTTTGCCGCCCAGTCGGTGCAGCGCCGGTGGTTCCGCGTCGTCCGTGGCGCCTACCCAGCGCTCCAGCGCGTCCAGGCGATCCAC
>WGEM01000222.1 GCA_015492755.1 Gemmatimonadota bacterium
GCGCGCGCCGGTGCGGATGGTCTCCTTGTGCTCCTCCCCGGGCTCGCGAAGGTGCACGTGCACGTCGATGAGTCCCGGAGCCACCACGCGCCCGGCGCAGTCCACCACCAGGGCGCCTTCCGGCGCGGTCAGCCCCTCCCCCACACGGGCGACGCGGCCCTCGGTGAGGAGCACGTCCAGGGGGCGGTCCAGCCCCTGGGAGGGGTCCACCACCCGGCCACCCCGCAGCAACACCCGCTCGCTCATGCTTCCACCCCCTCCTTCGCCGCCTCCGCCCGCTCCGGCTGCCCGCCGGCCAGCAGGTAGAGCACCGCCATGCGCACGGCGACACCGTTGGTCACCTGGTTGAGGATCACCGAGTGGGGCCCGTCCGCCACGTCGGAATCGATCTCCACGCCCCGGTTCATGGGCCCCGGATGCAGGATGAGGAGGTCGCGCCCCGCCGCCTCCAGGCGCTGGTTCGTGATGCCCCAGACGCGGTTGTACTCGCGGAGGCTGGGGACGTATCCACCGTGCATCCGCTCCAGCTGGAGCCGCAGCACATTGAGCACGTCCGCCCACGCGATGGCGTCCTCCACCCGCGTGAAGACCTGCACGCCCAGCTCCTGGATGGCGTACGGAAGCAGCGTGGGCGGGCCGCACACCGCCACCTCGGCCCCAAGCTTGAGGAGGCCGTAGATGTTGGAGCGGGCCACCCGGGAGTGGAGGATGTCGCCCACGATGCAGACCCTGAGCCCCTCGATGCGGCCCATGTGGTCCCGGATGGTGAGGAGGTCCAGCAGCGCCTGGGTGGGATGTTCGTGACGTCCGTCCCCGGCGTTCACCACGTTGGACGGGATGCGCTCCGCCAGGAAGCGCGCCGCGCCGGAGGATCCGTGTCGGATCACCACCATGTCGATGCGCATCGCCTCCAGGTTGCGCGCGGTGTCCACCAGCGTCTCGCCCTTCACCACCGACGACCCGCTGGCGGAGATGTTCACCGTATCGGCACTGAGCCGCTTCTCGGCGAACTCGAACGATACGCGGGTGCGGGTGGAGGCCTCGAAGAAGAGGTTGACGATGGTCTTGCCGCGCAGCACCGGAACCTTCTTGATGCGGCGCTCGGAGATCTCTTTGAAGGGCTCCGCGGTGTCGAGGATGGTGAGGATCTGCTGGCGGGAGAGGGGCTCCAGGCCCACGAGGTCTTTGCCGATGGGAGAAGCCGGCGGGTTCACGCGCCCTCCGAGTCGGAGTGGATGATGTCCACGCCCAGGCGCCCGTCCAGCTCCGGAACGAGCACCTCGACGCGCTGGTGGGGGAGGACCTGCACCTCGCGGCCCACCACGTCCGGCTGGATGGGGAGTTCGCGCTCGCCCCGGTCCACCAGCACGCAGAGAACGATGCGCGCCGGCCTCCCCCAGTCCATGAGCTCGTTGAGCGCGGCCCGCACGGTGCGACCCGTGTACAGCACGTCGTCCACCAGGACCACGATGCGGTCGTCGATCCCGCCGGGAGGCAGCTCCGACGCGCCCACCACCGGCCGCGGACCCACTTCCGCCAGGTCATCGCGGTAGAGGGTGATGTCCAGCGACCCCGTGGGGAGGTCGCGGCCCTCGGCGCGCTGGATCTCATCGCGGAGCATCGCGGCCAGATGGACGCCCCTGCGGTGGATCCCCATGAGGACGAGGCGATCCACGCCACCGCTTCGCTCCACGATCTCCCGCGCCATCCGGGCCAGTGCGCGCCGGACATCGGTCTCGTCCATGAGCGGGATGCGGTTGGCGTGCGGCATGCGAGCGGGTTCGGGGTGGTCTGGGCCGCGCCAAGTTTCGGCCCTCCACGGCCCGGGGTCAATGACCCCGGCGGGTTGTCACGGGCGGTGGCTTCTCGCCATGATTTCGCCTCCGCCCATCCCTCATCACCACGCCAACCCCGGGGATCCATGCCCTCCATCCACCGCATCGCGCTCGCTTCGCTCCTCGGCCTCTCCGCCGTCGCGCCCCCCACGGCGGCGCAGGAGGTGGTGGATCCCCCGACGGTGGTGCTGGACGGTGTACCCTTCCAGATCACGGTGTCCGGGGGCGAGGGCGCCGCGATGCTGGGCTACGAGATCCGCACCGCCGACGGCTCCGTCCTGGCCACCGGCGTGGTGGAGGCCCACGGCACCGCGGTGGCCGAGGGGCTCCGGGTACGCTCCCGGAGCGAGCTCCCCCTCACGGTCCTCATCGGATCCAGTCGCCACGAAGTGTCGCCCACGCTCACGCCGGGGTGGTTCAGCCTCCTGCCGCCGCTCCTGGCCATCGCGCTGGCGCTCATCTTCCGGGAGGTGATCACCGCGCTCTTCGCCGGCGTCTGGCTGGGTGCCCTGGCGGTGACGGGGTTGAACCCCGCCACCGGCACCTGGCGGCTCATCGACACCTTCGTGGTGCCGGCGCTGGCGGACGCCGACCACATGTCCATCGTGGTCTTCTCGCTCCTCCTGGGCGGGATGGTGGGCGTCATCTCGCGAAACGGCGGCACCATGGGCATCGTGGAGGCGGTGCGCCCCTTCGCCCGCACCAAGCGGCGGGGGAAGCTGGCCACCTGGGCCGCCGGACTGGCCATCTTCTTCGACGACTACGCCAATACGCTCATCGTCGGGAACACCATGCGGCCCATCACCGACCGCCTGAAGATCTCCCGCGAAAAGCTGGCGTACCTGGTGGATTCCACCGCCGCGCCGGTGGCGGCGCTGGTGCCCATCTCCACCTGGGTGGGTTACGAGATCAGCCTCATCGGAGACGGCTTCCGTATCGCCGGCCAGCAGACCCCCGCCGCCGCCGCCGCGCTGGCTGCTCAGAATCCCTTCACGGTCTTCGTCCAGACGATCCCGTATCTCTTCTACCCGATCCTGGCGCTGATCTTCGTCTTTCTCACCTCCGCCACCGACCGCGACTGGGGTCCCATGGCGGAAGCGGAGCGCCGCGCCGCGTCCGGCGGAGGACTCTACCGGCAGGGGGCGGTGCTGGCCACCGACACCTCCACCCACGCCATGGACGCCAAGGAGGGGGTGCCGCACCGCTGGTGGAACGCTGCGATCCCCGTCCTGACGGTGATCGTCGTGGTCCTGGCCGGCCTCTACACCACCGGGCGGGCGGAGGCGGGACCCTCGGCGCCCCTTCGTGACGTCTTCGGCGCCGCCGATCCCTTCGCCACCCTCCTCTGGGGATCGCTGGCAGGATGCCTGGTGGCCATCGCCGTCTCCGTGGGGCAGCGACTCCTTTCCATGCAGGAGTCCATCGACGCCTGGCTGGGCGGGATGCGCGCCATGATGATCGCCATGATCATCCTCACGCTGGCGTGGTCGCTGGGCGCCGTCACGGAGGCGGTGGGCACGGCACAGTACCTCTCGCTCCTCCTCACCGACCGCGTGGAAATCCACTTCTTCCCCATGATCGTCTTCGCCGTCTCCGCCGCCACCGCCTTCGCCACCGGCACGTCATGGGGCGTCATGGCCATCATGCTCCCCCTGGTGATCCCGCTCATGGTGGCGCTGGAGGGCGCCGACGCGCTCCCCGGCGCGGTGCACGGGAGCCACATGCTGGGCGCCATCGCGGCGGTGCTGGCGGGAGCCATCTTCGGGGACCACTGCTCGCC
>WGEM01000223.1 GCA_015492755.1 Gemmatimonadota bacterium
GAATCGGCCCCGCCACCGGGGACGCTCCTCTTCGCGCAGCAGGAGCAGGAGCTCCAGCTTCTCGGCGAAGAGGGCGTCGTAGTCCTCCAGCCGGTATCCGAAGAGGGGAAAGGACTCGGTGAAGGACCCGCGGCCCGCCATGATCTCGGCACGCCCCCCGGAGATGAGGTCCAGCGTGGCGAAGCGCTGGAAGACGCGCACCGGGTCATCGGAGCTGAGGATGGTGACGGCGCTGGTGAGGCGGATGCGCTCGGTGCGTGCGGCGCCCGCCGCCAGCGCCACTTCGGGTGCGGAGATGAGGAAGTCGGGGCGATGGTGCTCGCCCAGCCCGAAGACGTCGAGGCCCACCTGGTCCGCCAGCTCCATCTCCTCCAGGAGGTCCCGCATCCGCTCCTCCGATCCCACGGGCGAGCCGGTGCGGGGATCCAGCCGGACCTCGGCGAAGGTGTAGATACCGATCTCCATGGTCCGAAACATAGCCGGGTGGGGGCGAATTGGGCTCCCGGGCACTCCCCGGCGCCGGCGCCGTTCCGGTCAAGGGGCCGAGCGAGGGGCCGATCCTCAGAGGTGATGGCCATGCTTCCTATTCGAGACCACCCGGGGATGGCCGAGGCCAGAATCCTCGTGGTGGACGACGACGAGCGCGCGCTCAACGCCCTCACCGAGACGCTCCGGAGGGTGGGGTATCCCCGTGTGGATCCCCTGCCCCGGTCCGACGCCGTGGTGGACTGGATCGCGTACTCCCGGCCGGATCTCCTCATCCTGGATCTCCACATGCCGGAGCCCGACGGATTCCAGGTGATGGAACAGGTGAAGGCGCTCCTGCCGCCCGACGAGTACTTTCCCATTCTCGTCATCACGGGAGATCTGGACGATGAGGTGCGCATCAAGGCGCTGGCGGCGGGCGCCAAGGACTTCCTCACCAAACCCTACGAGGTGATGGAGGCGCTCCTGCGGGTGCGCAACCTCCTGGAGACCCGCTACCTCCACATGCAGCTCCGTACCCAGAATGACCGGCTGGAGGAGGCGGTGCGTGAGCGCACCCGCGAGCTGGCGGACACCCAGGTGGAGATCCTGCAACGGCTGGCGCTGGCGGCGGAGTACCGCGACGACCAGACGGGTCGCCACGCCCAGCGGGTGGGCGCGCTCAGTGCGCACCTCGCACGGGGTCTGGGCCTGCCCCGGACGGAGGTCCAGGTGCTGCGCCAGGCGGCGCCGCTCCACGACATCGGCAAGATCGGCATCCCCGACGCCATCCTCCTGAAGCCCACACCCCTCACCGAGGAGGAATTCCGCATCATGCGGAGCCACACCGAGATCGGGGCCGACATGCTCTCCAACGGGCGCTTCCCGCTCCTGCGCTGCGCCCGTCTGGTGGCCCACAACCATCACGAGCACTGGGACGGCCGCGGATATCACGGTCTGGGGGGACCGGAGATCCCTCTTGCGGGGCGCATCGTGGCGGTGGCCGACGCCTTCGACGTCATCACCAGCGAGCGGCCCTACAAGGCGCCCTCCCCCTTCCGGGTGGCGGTGCAGCGCATCCAGGAGGGCGCCGGCACGCACTTCGACCCCGAGGTGGTGGAGGTCTTCCTGGACGCGGTGCGCGGCGGCTGGATCGTGGCGGGCGGCGCGTCGGGGTACGGGTGGCGGCTCAGCGACGAGGACTCCGGCGCGGGCGGTGCGGCAGGCGCGGCCATGGCCGCCGACGCGGAGCCCGCCCGGCTCTACTGAGCCCGGCCCCGGGCGCCGCGCCATCCCTCCGCCGGCGGAGCCTCAACGACCGGTGAGGGGCGCCACCTCCAGCACCAGCTCGTCGCTGGCCACCTGGGTGTATCCGCCCAGCCAGGGATCGAAGAAGGGGAAGACCACCGGCCCGATGCGCAGCGGCCCCTCCTCCCCGGGCGCCACCAGCCACTTGAAGCGCTTCACGCCGCCCACCACCCCGTCCTTCACCTCCAGCCAGGTGCGCGCGCCCAGCGCCCGGAGCCCCGCGCCCCGGACGGGCCCGGGGTCCGGCGACGACACTGCGGGCAGGTAGCCGGCGCCCGACACCTCCAGCGTGAGCACGGCAGGCTCGCCCCAGGGCACCCGCTCCGGCTCCAGCCAGGCGAGGAGCCGGTAGCGACCCACGGCGCCCCCCCACCCCGGGGGCGCGTCGGGCGGAAGGGGACGCACCTCCACCGGCACCGAAGGACCCTCCGCCGCTCCGGCGGCGGGCGCCGCGGCAGGCACCGAGACCACGAGCGTCCCCGGCGCCGAGGGGAAGAAGGCCCGCGCGAAGTTGTGGGCCCGCTCCGCCCGCCCCTCCACCGCCTGCGCGAAGGGCGCACCGTAGGGGAGGTCCACCGCCCACGCGCCTTCCGCCACCGGATAGGGGAAGACCGCGCCCCCCGCCAGCGCCGCCAGCGCCTCCGGGGGATAGCGCGCCGTCACCAGCGCGGTGACCTGCTGGCCCACGAAGGCCACATCGGGCGTCACCGCCAGATCCACGCCGAAGGCACCGTCCGCCGCCCGCCCCCTCCGCTGGTACCGGAAGACCTCGGGCACGAGCTCGTCCCAGTAGGGGTCCTCCTCCGCGTAGGTGGACCAGCGCTCTTCCGGCGGGAGGGGGCCGAACGCCGGCGAGGCATCGCCGGCCCATGCGGCGGCGGAGGCCCAGTCCACCGGGGGAGCGCCGGGCACGCCCCCCGGCGCCCACGGCGCAGCCGCCCACGGTGCCGGCGGAAGCCCGCCGGGCCACGCATAGGGCGGAAGCGGCAGGCCCGGCGCCAGCGCCGACGGTGAGAGGGGCGCGAGACCGTATGGCAGCCAGGGCGTCCCTTCACCGGTGAAGGGCTGCCAGAGCGGCGGCGCCCACACGCCACCGCGGCCGTACGAGGTGGGCGGGACGCCCTCCGGCAGCACCGGCTCGGGCCGCTCGGGACGCGCCGGATGGTCCCTGCGGTGGTCAGGCCGGCGGGCCTGCCGTGCGCCGGGGCTACCCCAGTCGATGGGCGCTTCCACCGCCTCCACCAGCGGGACGGGCGCCTCCAGCCAGGTCCCGTAGAGCTCCACCATCACCGGAGGCGGCGCGATGAGGCCGGCCACGCGCACGCGCGCCACCACGTCGCGCTCCAGAACGTGGAGCGGCCGGCCCTCCGGGCCGACGCCGGTGGCGCGCCGTTCACGCTCCTCCGTCACCTCCAGCGCGGGGTGCCCGGAAAAGAGCACCTGGGTGGGCCAGGCCTCTCCGCGCACCGTGACGGTGTAGGTGACGCTCTGGCCTACGCGCACCCGTTCCGGGCGCACACCCACCGAGACGGCGCCGGTGTCGGCCGCCGCGCCGTCTGCGGCCCGCTGTCCCGGGCTGGTGGGGTGCGGCGCGCGCCACCCCGCCAAGGACAGCAGAAGTAACGCAAGGAGCGCCGCACCCGCCCCCCCGCGGGTCGCGGCGCCCCTGGTCACGGTTCGCCGACGATCCACCGGATCCGACGGCATCACCCCGGCGGCAGGCTCATCCCCCTGGTGGGGTGAAGATCTCATCCGCCAGCGCCTGCCGCGATTCGGCGTCAAAGGTGGAGGCTCCGGGGTCGCACGCACCGGCGTGCTCCACCTCGTTAGCTCCGGGCGCCGGGGGGACGGCCTCCGGCTCCGCGCGTGTGCGTTCCTCGCCCAGCTCCAGGCCTCGTACATCGAACACCTCCGCCAGGCGCACCATCCGCTCTTCGATGTCTCGGAGCACGTTGGAGGCGTAGCCGAGCTGCTGGGAGGTGATGTCCTGGAACTGAAGGAGATTCATGAGCTGGTGGAGTTCCTCGCGGAGCGCCTCGCGTCGCTCGCGACCGCGGTCCTCCGGTCCGCCGGCTCCGTCGTCCGCGTCCATCTCGTCCAGGAGCGCCAGCGCCCGGTCCAGCCCGTCCAGCATCCCCGTGGCCGCCATCTCCGTGGCCGACGAAACCTCCGCCAGCTTCTGGTGCGTGCTCTGCAGCCGCTCCATCGCCGCCTGCTCCAGGAGGTCCCGGCTCCGGCGGAGGCTGTCGATGACGTCCATAATCTCGGCGTAGGTCCGCACCAGGAGCGCGATGAGCTGCCGCAGGCCCACGGGGCGCCCCTGGAGGCCGTCGATGAGCGCATCCATCTCCGCCAGCGCGTCGGCGTCACGGGCGCCGAACTCCTCCAGCACGCCTTCCACCTGGCGCAGCGTGGCGCGCGTCTCCTCCAGGCGCTCGGCCGCCGGCCGGTCGGCGTTCATCACGACGACCCCGCAGCCGCGAAGACCTGATCGATCTTCTCCTTGAGCACCTGAGGCGTGAACGGCTTCACCACGTAGTTGTTCACACCGGCCTGCGCCGCCTGGACGATGTCTTCGCGTACGCTGCGCGTGGTGACCATGAGGATGGGGACCTTCTTGCCGTCATCCCGTGCCCGGAGTGCGCGCACGAAGTCCAGCCCGCCCATGTTGGGCATGTTCCAGTCGGTGATGACGCATTCGATGGAGGCGTCGAACACCTCCAGCGCCTCCGCTCCGTCGCTCGCTTCCACGCAGTCCTCGAACCCGATACGCTTCAGCGAATTGACCACGATGCGGCGCATCGTGGCCGAGTCGTCCACGACGAGAAACTTCATGCGTGCCCCCCAGGCTCAACGCTCGAAGTCAAGGTCTCCGCTCTCGAGGAGGCGCCTGGCCACCTCGTCCAGCACCGCCGGATCGTCATAGAAGCCCGCTCGGATCCGCGCGGCCACCTCGTCGAGGTCACCGGCGGGGGCGAGCTCGGCCCCCAGCATGCGGGCCGCCAGACTCCTCCCTTCCGCCGAGATCTCGATGCGATCGGCTCGCTCGGGGCGGGCGGCGCCCGCTCCGTCGTCTCGTTCCTTCGCGGCCCCGGCGTCGCGCCCCCCCTTGGGGCCGAACGGCCGGATCAGGTCGGAACCGATCTTATGTATGGACATACTGCCCTCCTTCTCCCTTCAAGCATCGGCCGCCGGCTCGGAGACTTGAGCGGCTCCCCGGCTCAGGCCTCACGAACGCACGTCCAGCTTCGAGGGCCCCGCCGGCGGCGTTCCTTCTCCCCTGACGTACCGCCGGGCCTGCGGCCCGCGGCGCCGGATATCGCGCACGTCGGACGCAGCGGCTGCCCGCATCTCGCGAAGCCGTTCCCGGATCCGCACGCCGCGTTCCAGCGCCGCTTCCAGGACCGCCCGGGCCTCGGCTTTCTCGGCAGAGCTGAGTTCGCCGGAGTCGTCCACCGGATCGGTCTCACTCCGGAGCCGCTCCGCTTCGTCCGCCAGCCACCGAAAGCGCTCCAGGTCGCCGCCGTCCAGCGCCTCCTCCTGCGCCTCCAGCAGGAGACCGTAGCGGCGGTAGCGCTCCAGCCGGGCGCGGGTGAGGACGGCACCGGCGGTGCCCAGGTACGTGCCGCCGCGCGTCATGGAGCCGGTCCCTCTCCGGCGGCCCCCTGCTCCACGAGACGCGCCGCTTCCTCCCACGCCTCGTGCAGCGACGCCACCATCTCGGCGATCCGGTCCAACCGCTCCGCGTCCAGGTGGCGATTCGCCTTGGAAAGCTCCGTGGCCCAGAAGGCGTAGAGGGACGCCAGCCGCTGTGCCAGCTCGCCGCCTGCCTCGAAGTCCAGCGCGGAGAGGAGCTCGGTGACGATGTCGGAGGCTCGCGTCAGACTACTGTGCTTCCCCGGAATGTCGCCGCGGCGCACGCACGCGGCTCCCCGTTTGATGTTCACCAGGAGGTGCTCGTAGAGGAGGGGCACCAGCCGCTGTGGAGACGCGCTGAGCACGCGAGTCTCCTGGTAGGCCGTACCTCGGTTGGGACCGCTCATCGGGTGCCTCCTCCTCAGGTGGTGGGCGCGGCCAGCGAGCCGAGCTGCGCCTGTAGCCAGGCGAGCTGCTGCTGCGCCTGCGCCATCGCTTCTTCCAGGGCCGAGAACCGTTCGATGAGACGCTCGGCCCTCAGGGCAAGGCGCTCTTCGAACGCGGTGATGCGGTCGTCGAGTCCTTTCTTCTGAGTATCGAGTGCGTCCAGGATTCCTTGAATGGTCCCCTCGCCGGTGTCCAGCAACGCATCCGCCACGATCTCCACCGCCGATGCGATCCCGCGGGAGAAGGTCATCGTCCCCACCGTCCCCGTCGAAGAGCCCGTGTAGCGAACGATGAGTCCGTCCACAGCGGTGCCGGCGTCACCCGTGAGGATGCGCCCGGCACCGGTGGCAGCCTGCCCGCCGATGGTCCCCACCACGTCTACGCCGTTGTACGTGGCGGCGGCCACGCCCAGCGACGCGCTCCCATCGGAGCCGCCGGCGGTGTAGGCCACCGTGAAGCCGGCGGCGGAGCCGTACTCGTCGTGGAGAAGCTTGAGCTCTCCGCCCTCGTCGGATGCGGTGATGGCAGCCTTACTCCGCCCTTCTTCCGTTACCGTGAATCCGCCCAGATCGAAGGTACCGCCGCCGGCGTTGTCGGACGTCACGGTGAGGGAGAAGGTGTTGCGCCCCTCCTCCACCGCGGTGGCGGTGATGCGTCCCCCCGACACGGCAATCACCACGTCGGTGCCCACCGCCTTGGCGATCTCAGCCCGCAGGTCACCCAGCGTCTGCGTCGTGACATCCGTCACCGACCACTCACGGAAGAAGCTGGTTCCGTCGTTCCCCGTCCCCGAGATGGTGAAGGTGTCCCCGTCGGCGACGCCCAGATTGACGCCAGCGGCGTCATAGAGGTTGGCCAGCGTCGTGGTGTCGGTGGCGTCGGTACCCACGGCATCGGACTTCAGCGCGTTGGCGCTCTCCATGGCGCGGGTGGTGGCGGTCTGGAACTCGGTGTTCAGCGCGTCCACGATCTGCGCCAGCGTCATCCCGTTGGAGAGCGACACGCTGTACGACGATCCGGTGCCCACGTCGGTCACCGTCATGGTGTCGGCGGTGGCGTCATCCACATAGGTGCCGCCGAAGCCGGAGCCGGTGACGGACGCCTGGGTGGGCAGCGTGGTGATGACCACGTCGTATGTGCCGCTCTCGACATTCTCGCCGGCGTCCACGTACTCCAGCGATGCGATGCTCCCCGCGCCGTAGACTGCGAAGTAGCGCTGCACCGAGAGGGGATCCGCCTCGATGGCGGCCTTCAGCACCCCCGTGTCGATGTCGTAGGTGCCTTCGCGGTTCAACTCGATGCCCAGGTCCGCGAGGCGATCGATGTCGGTGACGGTGGACGAGATGGCCGACTGGAGCGCCGCGCGGAGCTGGTCCCGCATGCCCCGGATGACGCCGTCTCCGGAGAGCGGCCGCTTCAGCTCGCCCTCCTCGGCGCCGGAGCCGGTGAACTGGCTGTTCACGAACTCCGCCGCGGCGTTGTACGCCTTCACGAAGTCCTCCACCTTGCTCACGATGGCGTCCACGTCGCGGGTGATGTCCACGAAGACCGTCTCCCCGGTGGCCTCCGTGAGGGTGAGCGTCACGCCGTCCACCACGTCCGTGACGGTATTGGATGAGCGGGAAAAGAAGGCGCCGTCCACCTCCAGCTCGGCGTCCACACCGGCGGTGATCTCCCGGTCACGGCCCGCCTGGGTCACGGCGAAGTCGCCGAAATCCAGGGTGCCGCCGCCCTCGTTGTTGGCCACGATGGAGAGGGAGAGCCGGCTGTCGCCGCCGGTGTCGTCGGTGACCACCAGCGCGCCGGCGCTGATGGACGCGGTGGCGGTGCGCGATCCGGAGCCGAAGGCGTCGGCGGCGTCGTTGAGGGCGTCCACCAGGTCCTGGTAGGTGCTGGTGGCGCCCACGGTGAAGGTCTTGGTGAAGGTGGTGCCGTCGCCCCGCGTCCCCGAGATGGAGAGCGTGTCCCCCACCTGGACGTTGGCGGCGGCGCCCCCCACCCAGAGGTCAGTGAGGAGCGTGGAACCGGTGGCCGCCGTCACCGCGTCGCCGTCGGTCAGCGCGGCGCCCTGTACCTGCTGCTGCACCGCGGAGCGGCCCGCCTCCAGCACGCCCAGCGTCTCCAGAATGCCGTTGGCGTCGGTGAACGACGTGGTGCCGCTGATATCCAGGCGCTTCACCGTCTTCCCGTCGGCGTCGGTCTCGCTCACCACCTGGGCGCTGATGGAGCTGCCGGCTCCGGCGGCGGCGGTGTTGATGGCGGACGCGATGTCATCCAGGGAGTCTGCCGACAGGTCGATGGTGACGCTGAGGGCGCCGATGGTGACCGCCGCCGACCCGGGAGGGGACGACAGACCCAGGAGCGTCCCCACTGCGGTGGTGCTGGAGACGAACGCATCGCTCTTCGCGCCGTCGGAGGTGCCGTGCTTCAGCGAGGTGGTGCTGTCCAGGAAGCCGGCGGCCCGGAGCACGCCCCCCTGTCCGTCCGCCAGATCGATGCCCTCCGACCCCGTGGCTTCGGCGGTGAGCACCAGCCGGTAGCCGCCGCTGGGGGCCGCCACGATGGCCGCGCTCACGCCGGAAGGGTCGGAGCCGGTGTTGGCTGCGTTGATGGCCGCCGCAAGGTCGTCCAGCGACTGGCTCGCGCTCACCGACACCGCCTTGCCCCCC
>WGEM01000224.1 GCA_015492755.1 Gemmatimonadota bacterium
GATGTTCTTCACCTCGTAGAGGTAGCCCGGGGTGAGCACCTCGCCGGTCGGGTTGGTGTCCGGGTGGTAGACGCCGTTCGCGGCGTAGTCGGAGTCCACGCCGTCCACGTACTGGACGTTGCCGCCGAAGAAGCCGTACTCGCGGATGGTGATGCCGTTGGCCTCGTTCTCCTCGAAGCGGAAGAAGACGCCGATGGTCTGGGTCTCCTCCGAGGTCTCGATGTAGTGGATGCCGTTGACGACGAGCGTCCCTTCCGGGTCCTCCTTGAGGAAGGTGCGCTTGTAGAACTTCTTGCGCGCCCGCTCGTTCTTGAGCGCGGTCTGGTCGATCTCCGGCGCGGGCGGGTTCAGGGGATCGGTGAAGGTGGCGTCACCCTCGCCGATGGCGCAATGGGTGATCCCCTCGATGGGGTCGCCCATCAGCAGCCTCGCGGTGAGGATGCGGCCGGTCTTGACGATGAGTCCAAGCGACATGCGTAATCCTCCTTCAGGTCTGGATCTCGTGGCTCTCCCGGATCAGCACCGCGTAGACGGTCTGTCGCGCGGCGGCATCACGGTCCACCGGGTGCAGGACACCGAGCGCCACATCGGCCGAGCGGTCGAACCGCACGGACACCGCCTGCCGCGTGTCTCCGCGGGAGGCGAACGGCCGGTGCACCCGCAGGGCGGTGTCCCCGTCCTCCCGCACGGGTCGCGTGATCCACAGGCGCGCGTCGGGTTCCTGCGCGAGGGGCCGGACGATCCGGATTCCCCCGTCCGCGTCGAAACCGGCGGGAGACCACACCCTCGAGGCGAGGTCGGCGTGGCGCACCACGGTCCGTTGCCCGCTGGTCGCCCCGACGGCCTCGAAGGCGGCCGCGGGAGCCGTCGGCCCCTGGGCCCGCACCGTGGGCACCACGCGCCCCGCAAGGGGCTGCACGGCGAACCCGTTGCCGCTACGAACGGCCACGTCTCAGCCTCCCCCGGATGCGGTGGGCCGCGCCGGCGGTCCGGACCGTCCGGAACGTGGGCACGACCCGCGCCGCCTTCTTCGCTATCTCTTTCCTCTTGCCCTGCTTGACGGCCATGTCCTTACTCCTTCACCGCGCACCATCCCGGTCCCGAGAGGTTGAAGACCTTGTAGGTGGTCCCGCCCAGGTCGAGGACGTCCTCGGAGTCGGCGGCGCCGCTGCCGATGGCGTAGACCTCGATCAGCTCCCCGCGCAGCTCCTTGTACGCGGCGGAAGTGTGGGCCGCGAGCCACGGGAACATGGTGACCAGGCCGTAGCGCTTGTCCGGGTTGGAAGCGGTATGGAAGTTGGCGTGGGCGGCCCCGCAGGAACCGGCCTGACCCGAGGCGCTCGACCATCCGTCGAACTTGTTGAGCGCGTAGAAGCTCCCCGGCGACTGGTAACGGCCGACGATGACCGGTTGCGGATCCTCGCCGATCTTCGCTCCGGCCGCGTAGCCGTTCACGAGGTTCGCCAGCGTCACCGTGTTCGGCGTGGCCGCGGTGTCCACGGCCGTGACCTGGACGCGCTCGATCCCGGCGTCGTCCTTGATGAGATAGTGCGAGCCGACCGTGAAGATCGATGCGTCGTTGACCGGCACGACCACGTCGCTTCCGGGACCGGCCGCGGCCTGGGTGACCGC
The DNA here is from genome assembly GCA_015492755.1 of Gemmatimonadota bacterium. GTDB lineage: Bacteria > Gemmatimonadota > Gemmatimonadetes > Longimicrobiales > Gaopeijiaceae > S146-37. The sequence goes on from WGEM01000224.1 coordinate 1,633, forward strand.
CACCGCTCCGGACCAGAACCTCTTGATGAGGCCGCTGTAGTGGCCGTAGTAGGTGGTGGTGACCTTGGTCACGACGAAGACGTGGTCGAGGTCGGCGTAGAGCCAGTACAGGAACGGCGAGGCGTCCACGGTCCGGATGTAGGTGTAGCTGCCGTGGTAGGCCTCCATCACGGCGGCGTGGGTGACCGGGTCCCAGTAGAGGCAGCCGCGCACGGCGATCCGGTCGGCGTTCGCGTCGTCGATGAAGCGCAGGTAGATGTCCTCCGCCCCGGACTCGCCGCTCGACTTCAGGACGTAGTAGGGCTCCGGTTCGGCCGACCCGTCGTCGTGGAGCGTCCAGCCGACGGTGTTCACGAGGAAGTCCTTCAGCCTCGCCAGGAAGTCCGCCGTGTCGTTCGCCGTGCCTGATGTGCTGTGGTACGCCATTCGTTCCTCCTACAGGATCGGGTTCTCCGTCCCGGTGATCCGGAGCTTCAGGTCGGTCTTGTTCTGCACGGCGGTGCCCGGGGGCACGGTGCAGCGCCGCCAGAACGAGAGCGTGACGTCGTGCGGCTTGTCACCCAGGTTGAGGGGGGCGCCCGGCGTGGCCGTGTCCAGTTCCGCCTGGGTCAGGGCCAGGCGGTACCAGTCCGACTCGTCCGAGCCCGAGACGTCCACGGGTTCCACCACGAGGCCGGTGTAGTCGTAGCCGGAGTAGACCGCGTCCCCGACGTCGTGGGCGGCCGCCGTGGTCCCGCCGTAGCCGCGTTCCACGCCCAGCGTGGTGGTCCCGCCGCCGGACAGGACGCGCATCTGCTCCGTGCCGATGACGATGACCTCACCGTCGGCGAAGCGGGGCTCGCTGAGCTGGAGCGACGTCTCGCCCGAGGCCAGGGGCGCGGCCAGCGTGGTCTGCTCGTTGGCGAGGAAGAGTTCCTTGTCCTTCGTCTCCCCGTCGGTGCCGTTGTAGGTGTCGTCGTCGGGGTTGGAGAGGTCGCCCTCCGAGATCTGCTGGGTCAGCGCCGCGTCCTCGTAAAGATGAATCGCCATTCGCACCTCCTACGCTGTCGGCCACCGGGTCACGGTGTAGAGGTTGGCCGCCGCCTCGAAGCCTGCCTGGACCGACGCGTGG
>WGEM01000225.1 GCA_015492755.1 Gemmatimonadota bacterium
CTGGTGCATCGACCAGGCCAGAGATCCGCTGTCGAAGAGCCGGTCCACCTCGTCCATCACGCGCTCCACGTCCGACGGATCGTCCAGCGCGGTGGGGTGGAGTGAGAGGACGTCCTGGCCTGCTTCGAGGAAGGCGACACGGCGAAACGGCGCCAGCCGGCGGAGCACCGGAAGCACCGCCTCGAAGACCTCGCGGAATCCCGCCGAGGGTGGAAGGTCGCTCTGCAGCCGCGTGCACACCGACGCCACCGCGTCCAGCGCCTCCGAACCCCAGTCGGCGGAGGTGGGCGCGACCGGCTCGACGGGCGGTCCGGGGCGAGGCGGAGGCGAGGGGGTCATGCGCGACAGAGCAGTTCTACCGCTACGGCGAGCTGGCGACTGGCGTCCTCCAGCAATGCGGGGAGGAGTTCCGCGGGTACCTGGAGCGCATCCCACGCTTCGGCCACCAGTCGAGGTGCACGCGCCTCTCCGCTCCTGCCCCACCCCAGCGCGTTGGTGACCAGATCCGCCACGTGCACCGCCGCGGCCTCCACCGGGAAGCGAGACGCGCGCAGCGGTTCATGGTGGAAGCGCACCGCCTCGTAGAGCGCCTGCGGGAAGTTCCAGCGTTCCAGGAGCACACCGCCCACTTCCTCGTGGGTGTAGCCCAGGATCCTCCGCTCCACCACCCGTAGCTCCTCACCCGAAGCACGGGCTTCGCGGAGCGCCTCCCCCACGGCCCGGGGCTCGCACTGAATCATCACGAGCCGTCCGATGTCGTGCAGGAGACCCGCGATAAAGAAACGTTCCACGTTGTCTTCACCGCGGTGGCCGGCCAGGACCCGCGCCACCACACCGCATCCCATGGCGTGATGCCAGAAGGAGCCCATATCCAGCAGATCGTCGGGCACGTCGCTGAACATGGAGATCACCGAAGTCGCCACCGCCAGGTCCCGGATCTGTCCCGTGCCCACCACACGGACCGCGGTGGAGACGGAATCCACCTTCCAGGGAAGGGAGAAGAATGCCGAGTTCACCAGGCGGAGAAGCCGGGCGGTGAGCCCCTGGTCCTCCGCGATGACGCCGGCCACGTCGGCGGCACCTGCACGCGGGTCCTGGATGACCGTCATCAGTCGCTCGTAAATGAGCGGGGGGGAGGCCAGCTCCGGCGCGGCGGCCACCAGTGCGCCGGCGGAAGCGCGTGCGGCGAGCGTCGTCATGGTGCGGCGCCTCCGCTGGCCAGCGCGTGGGCCTCGGCGTCCACGGCGAAGCGGAAGAGCTCCGCCACCAGCGGGTGGGTTGCGTCGTTGCGCGCCACACGCTCCGCAACGATCCGTTCGGCGGCCGCCGCCAACTCGGGATCCACGGATACCCGCTCCGACGACACTTCCGGCTCACCCTCCACCTCCACGTGCGCAATGGCCCACGTTCGGAGCGCCTGGACGTGCCGTTCGCTGAGTTCGTGGCCCGCCGGGATGAGCATGCGACCCCGCCGGTCCAGGACGGGAGCGGCCAGGGTCATTCCTGCGCGAACCTGCTCGGTGACGATGAGTGCCATGGGGCGGTCCGGGCTGCAGAGTCGGTTGACGGAGGTACGACTGTCTGCAGAAAAGTCTCGGAGGTGTCGGGCCGCACCTTGAGGCGCGCCGCGCTCAGGCGTGGCCGTCCCCTCGGGCGGCGAGGCGCTTCCGGACCGCCTCCAGGAACTCCTCGGGCTCGAAGGGCTTGGCCAGGAAGACGTCGGGGTCGGCGTCCACCCACTCCTGGACTTCGGAGCTGTCGGTGTAGCCTGACACCAGGAGCACCGCGGCGTCGGGCCGCGCACTCCGGAACCATGCGGCGAGTTCGGTACCGCGCATGTGGGGCATCATGACGTCGGTGACCAGGAGATCCAGGGGCCCGTCGTGCTCCGCCACCACCGCTTGCGCTTCATGACCGTCCCGGGCGGTGAGGACGTCGTAGCCGAAGCGTTCGAGCACCCGGGTCATGATACGCACCAGCGAGGGCTCGTCGTCCACCACCAGGACGGTCCCGGTATCGGGAACCGCGAGCGCTTGGGGAGAGGTATCGCGGGGAGGCGCCGTGGGTGCGGCTCCGTGCATCGGCAAGAGGATCCGCACCACGGTGCCGTGCGCCGGTGCGCTGATGACCGAAACGTGGCCGCCGGCACGGAGGACGTGTCCGTAGACCGTGGTGAGCCCCAGGCCGGCGCCGCCCCCCAGCGGCTTCGTGGTGAAGAAGGGATCGAAGATGCGCCGCCGCGTCTCCTGATTCATCCCGATCCCGTTGTCCCCCACCGCCACTGAGACATATCGCCCGGGAGGCACGGGCCGGTCGAAGTCCAGACCTTCCGTGTCCAGCGGCGCGTCCATGATGCTCGTTTCGAAGACGAGCCGGCCCCCGCCGGGCATGGCATCCAACGCATTCCCGACGAGCGCGTCGAGGCACTGCCGGAGGTGGGCGGGATCGGTGAACACGGTGGGAAGCGGCTCCTCCGTCCGCACCACCACCTCCACGTCATCCCCCACCTCCTCCCGCACCGCCTCGGCCACGGCACGCACCACCTCGTTGGCGTTCACCACCGTGTTTCTCGCCACTTCCGACGTGCTGAACACCAGGAGCCGCCGGGTGATCTCGGCGGCGCGCCGGGCGGTGCGGATCACCTCCCGGGCCTCGCTGGATTCGGGGTGATCGTCCAGGAGCTGGCGGGCCTCGCCGATGATGGTGGTGAGAAGGTTGTTGTATTCGTGCGCGACGCCGGCGGCGAAGCGTACCACCGCCTCCATCTTGAGCCCGTGGGACAGGAGCTGGCGCTCCTCGCTGAGCTCGGTGACGTCTTCCATGGAGAAATGGACGAGCGGAGCCTCGCCTGCCCGCTCCTCCGCCCAGGCGTGGATCCGCACTGTGATGGGCTCCCCGTCGGCGCGGCGCGCGTCGAGTTCCAACCCCTCCACCGCACCCTCCTCCAGGCGTTCCGCGATGACGTCGGCGGCCAGCTCGGGGAAGCGGTGGAAGTGCGCCAGCGACGTCCCCAACAGGTGGCTCGCGTCGGGAAGTCCTAGCAGGCGGGCCAGAGCGTCGTTGGCCTCCACCACCGTCCCGTCCGTAAGCGCGCTACCCAGTCCCAGCGGGAGACCGGCGGCGGCCCGACCGAGGCCCTCGCGGCGGGCGCCGCTGCGGTCACCGCGAACGGTTGCGGTGCTCATCGAGTCCCCCTTGCCTCCGGCCTCAGGCGCTGGCCCGCGCGTCGGCTCCTTTTCCGGGTGCGCTACCCGGACGGGGGCGCTGCCGGAAGAGCGTGGTGTTGGCCCCCGAAACGACGGTCCAGTGATCGGTCAGACCCAGCGCGGTTTCGGAGCATCCGAGAAAGAGGTAACCGTCGGGAGCCGTAACCTCCGCCAGTCGGCGAAGGACATCCTTCTTCACCTCCGGGTCGAAGTAGATGAGGACGTTGCGGCAGAGAACCACATCGAAGGTACCCAGATGCCGGAACGGCTGAAGCAGGTTTCCCTGCTGGAAGCGCACGTGGCGGCGCACCTCGTCGCGGATTCGCCATCCGGCGTCGGTCTGCTGGAAGTGCCTGCAGAGGCGCGCTGCGGAGAGTCCACGCTGCACCTCGAAGTGGTTGTATACGCCCTCCTGGGC
>WGEM01000226.1 GCA_015492755.1 Gemmatimonadota bacterium
AAGTGTTGGGCGTTTATAGAGCCCGCCGGATCTCCGTAGGAAAGTACTTCAATGTGACACGTGCCGAACGCGTGGTATGACGCCACACCGCTCCTCTCGCCCCACCACCGTCCGCTTCGCGCTCTTGGGAGCGTCGCTACCTCGGATGGAGGATGCCCTGCAGGTGGGCGAAGCGCTGAGGCTGGCGGCCATCGCCCGGGCCGACGGGGACGCCCCCGTGCTCTCGGGTCACGGCATGGCGCCGGGGGCGCCCCACGTCCATGCGTTCTACCTTCCGGAAGATCTCACCCGCGACGGGCACATCGACCACATCACTGTCCACGCCCCTGCGGGGCTCTGCCCGAAGGAGCTCCGGGCCCTCGACCGCATCACCCGCATCTGGCTGGGTCCCGGTGCCGAATGGCGCGTCACTCTGGAAGCAGTGGGGCGCGCCGTGGACCTTCCAGCCCACGAGTACCTGGGCTCGAGCCGAACCTGGGTTTCCGCCACGCCCTATCTGCATCCGTGGTTCAGAAAGAAGCGGTTCGACGTGGAGGACCAGCTGAGACGCGAACTCCAGCATCGCGGACTCCCCACCCCGGCGCTTGAACGGCTGAGCACCGTGCGGGTGGGGCGCCGCCAGCTGCGGCCCCGCGATTTCCACCTCCTTCTGCGTCGCGGCCGTCGCCCCCAGCCCGACACCCGGGGGAGTTTCTGGCGACTCAGCTTCCCCGAAGCGGTTCCCGGGCCCGTCGCGCTGGGCTTCGGCTGCCACTACGGGCTGGGGATCTTCCGCCGGGAGACCTGATTCACTTCCCTTCCGGCTCCCCCTCCCCCCTCCGGTACGACTTCTTCGTCCTGTGCCGGCTCCGCATGGACGAGTAGGCGCGCTGTTGCAGGTACTTGCCGTCGGCGGCATGAAGGACCCGGATCTCCACGGTGTCGGCCATGGCCACCAGATCGGCACACTCCTCGGCGAGGATCTCGTCGTCCTCCAACCCGGAGCCGCGGATCTGCTCCGCCGCCTCACGCAGCCGAGCCGCGGCGGCGTAGCGGTCGCCCTCCCGCGCCTCCTTCAGCGCCTCGGTGCGCGCCCGGGCCGCCTCTACCAGGAGGATCTCCCGCCGCACCTCGGGGTGCGTCACGGGACCGTCGGCGGGGGAGAAGGTGATGGGGAGCGCGATGGTTTTCCGCTCCACCCCGTCCTTGCCGGTGAGGACGTGGCCCACCACCTCCACCTGCGCCAGCTCCACCGGGACGCGCGGGTCCGCGTCGCCCTCGAGGGGCGGCACGAGGAAGCGCAGCAGGAGCCGGCGGGGCTCCACGCCGTAGAGGTCGCCCAGCTCCACGGTGAGCACCTCCCCCGCGGCGTGGCTGGGGTAGTCGTGGAGCACCCGCACCTCGTCGGGCCCCTCACCCGGCGTGACGCGCACCCGCACGTTCTGGGCCGCCAGCGACATGAGGCCCTCCAGCTCGTCGTTGAAGACCCCCGCCGCCTGATCGGGCTCCTCGATGTAGTACGTCCCTCCGCCGCCGGCGTCCGCCATGCCGCGCAGCAGCTCCTCGTCGAATCCCTCGCCGAATCCGATGGTGGTGGTGGTGATGCCCGCCTCCGCCGCCTTCCGGCAGAGCCCCATGAGCGCCTCGGGATCGGTGATGCCCACGTTGGCCAGACCGTCGGTGAGGAGGATGACGCGGTGCACGCCGGGACCGTCCGAAGCCTCCGCCACGAGGTCCCGACCTCTGAGCCATCCCCCGCTCAGGTTCGTGGATCCTCCCGCTCGTACCCGCCGGATCCGATCCGCCACCGCCAGATGACCGGCGCCAAAGGTGGGCGGCGCAACCACGTCCACTTCGTGATCGAAGACCACCACCGACACCCGGTCCTCGGGCCAGAGGCGCTGCACCAGCCGCACCGCCGCCGCTTTGGCGGCGGTGAGTTTCTCGCCCGTCATCGAGCCGGAGCGGTCCAGCACGACGCCCAGGTTGAGGGGGGTGCGCTCCTCCGGGGCGGTGCGGTCCCCCTCCACCCGGAGGAGGGCGTGGACGAGGAAGCCGCCGTCGGCGACAGGCTCGTGATCTAGGACGACGTGGACGTTCATGTGCGCATGCCTCCATCCGTGTTGCGGTCGATGGAGGCAATCTCGCAGGGGGGTGTGACAGTGACGGCGGACGCGTCCTAGGAGCCTGTCCGAGTAAGAGAGCGGGCCGCGTTGGGCGTGCCACGGCCCCGAATCCTAGGCGGCGCGACGACGGCGTAGCCTGAGCTACGTCCAGGAGCGCCAACGACGGAGGCGGGGCCGTGCCGCGCCCAACCCACAATCTTCGATGTCATGGTCCTGCAGGTGGATGGGCACATGGTGGGTTCGCGGTTGATCCATCGTCGCTTCTCCTCGCCGTAGCGCTGCTACGCCTCGTCGGCGCTC
>WGEM01000227.1 GCA_015492755.1 Gemmatimonadota bacterium
CCCTCGTTCGGACCCTCGCCCCATCCCTTGCGCACCGACGGGCGGAGGGCGCGCGCCGACATCGCCGCCCAGGTCTCCTCATCGGCGTTGCTGGTGACCGACACCGAGAGGGCACCCGCGTCCCGGAGCGCCCTCAGCACGCCGATGAGCCGACGGCTCATGCCCCCGGCCTCCGCTCCCAGCACCAGCACGGCGTGCTTCCCGCGAAGACTCCCCTCACCCAGCACCGCCTGCGGATCGCCGGATCCGGACACCATCACCAGCGGGCCCGTCCACGAACCCGACTGCGGCGCCCCGAAGAGCGGCAGCACCGCGTCGCCGAAGGCGAGACGCGCATCGCCGATCCGGAGCCCGGAACCGGCGGCGTCCACCACCACCCGCCGCAGGGGATAGCGCTGGATGAAGCTGCCGTCCTCGGCACCCCCCTCCAGGCCGAAGCGGCGGAACTCCGACGCGATCCACGCCGCCGTCTTCTCCAGACCCTCGCTGGGCGTGTCGCGGCCCTGCATCGTGTCATGCGCGATGACCCGAATGCGGCGCGCGTAGTCCTCGGGCGTGATGGTGGCCACCGCCTCGGCGACACCGTCCCGGGTGGCGGTGGCCTGAGCAGAAAGGGGGAGTGCGGCGCCGGCGAGGCCCAGGAGGAGCATCACCGCGATGGATGCAGGGTGGCGGGTCTTCGTCATCGTGGTCGTTGTTCCGTTGCTGGTTCATGCCGTCGGACCGACCGGCGGCCGGCGCCGCGGTCCGGGCGGGAGGGAAGGCATGAAGTCTGAAACGGAGAGCGCCCCGGCACCAGACCCTGGACGGACCTCCGCGTGGACGACCGGCCGCGACGCAAAGCGCCCCGGCGGCCTCACTTCCCGCCGGGCGCCCCGTCCAGCCGAGCCTTGAGCTCCGCGAGTTCCGCCACCGAGAGCCGGGCCCTGAGGATGACCCATCCGGCGCCCCGGACGGCCAGGACCCCCGTCTTCCCGTCGGCGAAGGGCTCCAGGCGCCCCGGCTCCACGTCCGGAGGAAGGTGGATCACTTCCAGGGTGTCGCCTCCGGGAAGGCGCTGGAGCACGCGTACGCCACCCGCCAGCGCGCCTTCCTCGAACCAGGAAATGGAGATGACCTCGAGCCCGGGGACCACCAGCGATCCCCCACCCTCCACGTCGCGCCGTCGCGCGCGTTTCTCTTCGGCGCCCGGGAGGAGCGGCTCCGTGGGGACTCCCATCCCGGAGGGAGCTGCGGCCTCCTGTCGGGCCGTCGTCCCCCGTCGGGCCGCCGACTGAAACGGCTGCTCCCCGGCACGTGCGCGCTCCGAATCGAGAAGGCCGGCACCGGCGGCCGGTTCGGTGTCCGCCGCGATGACCACCTCCTCCTGCCGCATGATGTCGCGGAGGCCTCCGCGCGGCGGCGGGTCCGTCATGACGTCCTCCTCCAGCGGCACCGCCTGCGCGGTCTGCGCCGGATCCGGCACCGGCGCCGCCGCCTCCGCTGCCGTCCGGGCTGCCTCCGCGCGGGCCACCACGTCGGCCGCCTCATCCGTCCCGGCCGCCACGTTCACCGGCCGCTCCACCGACCCCGCCGCCGCGTCCGCCGGCGGCGCCTCCCGGCCGGTGGGCACCGGAGCGCCGCCGCGGAGGATCCAGCCCACGCCCAGCGCCAACACCACCGAGGCGGCCCAGCCCCACCGCACCCACCGCGGCGCGCGACGCGCCGCGTCCGCCCTTCCGGGCGGGGCGGCGAGCCGTTCGGCGCGGGCGCGCACGTCTTCGAAGGGTGGCACCGTCACCGGCACATCCGCCTCGGAGAGGATGCGGCCGGCGGCGGCGCGGAGCTCACGGGCCTCGGCCAGTCGCGCGGCACACTCCCGGCAGTCCCGCAGGTGCGCGCGCAGCGCGCCCGCCTCCGCGCCGTAGGCTTCGTCCAGCGCGCCGTCGAGGTAGGCGTGCAGGACGCCTTCATCCACGTGCGACATCGGTCTCTCCCGCCTGAGTGATTTCGTGGTAGGCCGCAGCGAGTCGCTTACGCGCCCGTGCCAGCGTGGTCCCCACCGCCCCCACCGCCAGTCCCGTGTGTTCGGCGATCTCCGTGTAGCTCGCCCCCGCGTCCCAGAGGAGGAGTGCCTCCCGGTCCCGCTCACTCAACGCCTCCAGCGCCCTCCGGACACGGCCGGTCCGTTCCCGCGCCTCCGCCTCGGCGGAGGGATCCGGCGACGTCGCCCCGCCGCCCCCGGCGTCCGCGTCGCTCTTCAGAAGCGCGAGGTGCCGCTTGCGCCGGATCACCGAGCGCGCCTCGTCCCGGGCCAGATTCGCAGCCACCTGGAAGAGCCACTGCCGGGGTTTTCTCGGCCGGTGCCGGAGCGCGCGCACGAAGGCTTCCTGCGCCAGGTCGTGTGCCCGCTCCGCGTCCCACACCTTGCGGTGGAGGAAGCGCACCAGCTCGGGATAGAGGGTGCGGTACACGGCGCTCCAGTCGGTACTCACCGCGCCGCCGCCCCTCCGCGGAAGGCCCGGACGAATTCATCCCTCTCCCGCGCATCCAGAGACGTCACACCGTCCGGTCCCACCTCGAGGCTCACGTCCGCGCCGGCCACCACCACACGGCGGAACTCGCCCAGGGCGTCGGCGATCTCCGGCAGCGCCTGAAGCAGGTCGAAGTACGCCTGGGAAAAGAGCTTCACCCGGAGAACCTCCCGGCGGGGATCGTGGCCGATGTCGGTCCATACGCCGTCCCGCAGGACGAAGATCCGGCCCGCCGCGCTCCGCCGTCCGACGCCGTCCGCCGGGAGCGCCGACGCGAGGGCCTCATCCAGCGCATCCAGTTCCGCGGTGGAAGAGGCCTCTCGCCGCCGCGCCGCCTCGTCGGCGCGTGCCACCGCCACCGCTCCCGTGGCCTGCCCGGGCCCGGCTGCACCGGCCAGCGCCGCGGGCCGTTCCATCCGCGTGTCCCGGAGCTCCGGAGGCCGCAGCGGCCCGCCTCGCGGTGTCGTCACCGGCTCCAGCGTCACCACGTCGGGCTCCTCCACGAGATAGGCGGTGTAGCGGCTGGGAAGCCCGTACCGGAGCGCCACGCGGCGAATCTCGGCCACCAGTCCCGGCGTCTCTCCTTCCGTCCAGATCTGGCGTTCCAGGTGCCCCAGCTTCCGGGACGCCCAGAGCCGCGGGACGTACGCGTCGCCGGCCGACACCCGCGGGAAGGAGGCGGTGGTGCGGAAACGCACCTCCCTCCCGGCGCGGACGCCCCGCACCTCCACCTCCGCATCGCCGCTCCCGCGGTAGCGACCGAAGAGCACCAGGTCCCGCCCGGCGAACACGTCCGGCAGACGCACCGGATAGATCTCCGCCAGCTCCACGCCCCGGACCTCCAGCGTCAGATCGGTGAGGACCGGACTCCGGATGCGCGAGGCCAGCTCCGCCACCACCCGCTCCACGTCCTCCCCGGGCTCCACGTAGTCCGTGCTTCCGCGGCCGGCCTCGCCCAGACGGTCCAGGAGGTGCGTGTTCACGTCGTGCCCGACCCCGAATGCGAAGATCCGGGCCCGCCCCACGATGGCCTCCACCCGGTCGGCGATCCGCTCCGGCGAGCGCTCGCCCACGGTGGGCAGTCCGTCGGTGAGAAACAGCACCACCGGAAGACGGTCTGCAGGGCTCCGCACACCCAGAGCCGTCTCCAGCGCCGACGCGATGTCGGTTCCGCCGTCGGCGGCCAGGCGGTCCACCCAGGCGCGGGCGCGCTCAAGCTCCTCCTCCGTGGCAGGCAGCCACCCGGGGCCGTGCACCCGCACCGTGTTGGAGAAGGCCACCAGCCGGAATCGATCGCGAGGCCTCAGGGACTCCAGCACCCGGTGCAGCGCGCCGCGCGCCTGCACGATCTTCTCTCCGGACATGGATCCCGACACGTCCAGCACCGCCACGACATCGCGCGGCAGTGCCTGCGCCTCCACCGCATCGGGGGTGAGGGTGAGCATGAGGTAGCCATCGTCCCCCTCCGGCCGGTGGGCCGCCACCGAGAGACTCATGGCCGCAGACGCCCTCGGAAAGAAGACCGCCAGCCGCCCCACGGCGCCGTCCCGTACCCGGACCTCCATGCGCCGCCCCACGCGGATGGTCTCCACCTCGTGCGTGGGCGAGAACGGGTCCCGGAGGCCCGTGGCGTCCACCACCTCGACGGTGAAGGAGCCACCGGGGGCGGCGGCCGGCGCGCCGGAGGGCGGGCCCACGGGTCGGTCCGCGCCCCGGTGGGGCACGCGGACGCCGCCCCGGAGCGCGCCTCGGTACACCAGCTTCAAGGCATCGCCGGAGCGATGCAGGAGCTGCGTGTAGCGGAGGACCACCTTGCGCTCCTCACCGGGCGCGATGGGAAAGACCCGGGCGCGAAGCAACCCCTGACCCACCAGCTCGATGAGCGCCGGATCGGCCCTCCGTCGCACGATCTCCTCGTAGATGCGCCGGGCCTCGGCGGCGTCCATCATCTCGCCCCGGAGCTCCTCCTCTCCCTGGACGAGGGAGAAGCCCTGAAACACGGCTTCCCCCGCCAGCGGGATGAGGTAGTCGCCCTCCGCCAGACGGCCGCCCCGGTTCACGAACACCTCGGTGACTTCGAAGGTGGCCACCCGGCCTTCGACGCGGACGTGGACATCCGTCCGGACCTTCTCCACGGTGAAACCGGTCTGAGGTTGCACAGGCTCGATCCAGCCCTGGGCTTCCGCCGTCCCCGGCAAGCTTCCCGCCAGCACCCACGCCAGCACCGCGGCCCCGGCAAGGGTGGCGCGCCGGTCTCCATCGCTGCTCCGCTTCACGTCCGCCTCCTGGTTCGCGTGGTTTCTGCCCGGTTGGACGCCGGGCGGGCGAGGGCTTGCACACCGGCGGGTTCTTTGACTCATTCCGTGTCGTCCGGGCGCCACCGGGCGGGCAACGGAACCACAGCGCGGAGGACACCCTGAAGATCGTGGTGCTGGGCGGAGGTCGCGTGGGCAACGCCATCGTGCGCGACCTGGCTGCCGAAGAGGATTTCGACGTTCTGGTGGTGGACGTGGATCCCGTGGTGGTGGAGCGGCTCACCGATTTCGGCGCCGACGGGATCGTGGCGGACCTCTCCGACGAGAAGAACGTGAAGAAGGCCGTCGCCGACGCCGACCTGGTGGTGGGCGCGGTACCGGGATTCATGGGCTACCGCACGGTGGAGCGCGTCCTGAAGGAGGGCCGTCCGGTGGTGGACATCTCCTTCTTCCCCGAAGACGCCTTCGAGCTGGACGGCCTGGCGAAGGAGGCGGGTGTGCCGTGCCTGGTGGACTGCGGCGTGGCGCCGGGCCTCAGCAACATGATCCTGGGCCGCCTCGAGGCACACCTGGACGAGACCTACTCATTCCACTGCTACGTCGGCGGCCTTCCGGTGGAGCGGGCGTGGCCGTGGGAGTACAAGGCCCCCTTCTCCCCCGGTGACGTCATCGAGGAGTACATCCGGCCGGCGCGCCTTCGCGTCGGCGGCGTCGCCGTGACGCGCCCCGCCCTCAGCGACGTGGAGCTGGTGCACTTCCCCGGGCTGGGCACGCTGGAGGCGTTCAACACCGACGGCCTCCGGTCGTTGCTGAAGACCTCCAAAGTCCCGGACATGGTGGAGAAGACGCTCCGCTATCCGGGCCATGCGGAGAAGATGCGGATGCTCCGGGACACCGGGTTCTTCTCCGATCGCGACGTGCTGGTGGCGTCGGGTCACGCCCGACCCCGCGACGTCACGGAGGCGCTCCTCTTCGACCAGTGGCGCTTCGAAGACGGCGAGCCGGACCTCACCGTCATGCGCATCGTCATCGAGGGCGCCAAGGACGACAAGGCGCTCCGCTACACGTACAACCTTCTGGACTACTACAACCCCGACACCGAGACCTCGTCCATGGCGCGCACCACCGGATACACCTGCACCGGCATGGCGCGGCTGGTGGCCCGGGGGCTCTGGACGGAGCCCGGCGTGGCGCCGGCGGAGGTGGTGGGGCGGAGCGCCGAGTGCTTCGACGCCGTCATCCAGCACCTGGAGGCCCGCGGCGTGAACATCTTCCAGCGGGTGGACGAGCTGTAGGAGCCTGTCCGAGTAAAGGAGTGGGCCGCGCACGTGGTGCGTTCGCGTGTTCAGTCAAGGAGCGCCGACGAGGCGTAGCAGCGCTACGGCGAGGAGGAGCGACGATGGATCAACCGCGAACCCACTACGTGCCCATCCACCTGCAGGAC
>WGEM01000228.1 GCA_015492755.1 Gemmatimonadota bacterium
CAGCCGGGGCGCGTCCAGGGAGCGGTCCGCCCGCTCCGCCACCAGGTGAAGGAGCTCGCTGAAACGGAGGGCAGGGTGGGGGTGCATCTCAAGTACCTGAACGGCGTGTTGCGCGATGGGGTCCATGGAACGTCTCCCGGTTCTGCGTGAGCTACGGGCTCAAGGTGCGGTTTGCGCCGGGGCGGCTCCATGGCGGGAGGGGACCACCCGTTGCCCGCCGCATGGACGCGTCGCATCATCCCTCCGGAATCCAACCAAGACGGCGGGAGCACATGAGCCAGACGGACTGCCTGTTCTGCAAGATCGCGGCGGGTGACATCCCTGCGGACGTGGTGCACCGTGACGACCGCGTGGTGGCCTTCCGGGACATCAACCCCCAGGCGCCCACCCACGTGCTGGTGATTCCCACCGAGCACGTAGCCTCGCTGGACGCCGCCGCCCCTGAGCATCAGGAGCTTCTGGGCGAGCTCCTCCTGGCGGCGCAGGCGGTGGCCCGGACCGAGGGGCTCTCCGACGCAGGCTACCGGGTGGTCACCAACGTGGGGCCCCACGGGGGACAGACGGTGCACCATCTCCACATTCATGTCCTGGGCGGCAGGCCGATGGGGTGGCCTCCCGGCTGAGCGATCCTGCGCCGCGCGGCGGGGTATGCGTGGCGGACACCCAGCATCTGCGACGCACGAACCGGCCACTCCGGAGGGCCCACCGTGAGCACCGACCTCAAGTCACGTCTTCAGCTCGACCTCAACGCCGCACGCAAGGCCCGTGACAAGCGCCGCACGGTGGTGCTCTCCACCCTCCTGGCGGAAATCCGGAACCGGGAGATCGAGCAGGGCGGTGGGCTGGACGACGACGGCGTGATGCAGGTCATCACCCGGGCCATCAAGCAGCGCCGTGAGGCCGCCGAGCAGATGCGCGCGGGCGGGCGGGAGGAACTGGCTCAGGAAGAGGAGGCGCAGGCGGAGATCCTGAGCGCGTACCTCCCCGAGCCGCTCACCGAGGAGGAGGTGCGCGCCATGGTTCGGGAGGCCATCGCGGCGGGGATCTCCGAGATGGGCCCGCTCATGGGTCGCATCATGCCGCGCATCCGGGGGCGCTTCGACGGAGCGCAGGCCAACCGCATCGTCCGCGAGGAGCTGGGCCGAGGGTGAGGGAGCACGCGCTCGACGTCCTGGAGTTTCCCCGCGTCCTGGAGCGGGTGGCGGCCCGGGCGACGAGCGAGGAGGGGCGGCGGCGGATTCTGGCGCTCCGGCCCGGAGCACGTCTGGACGAGGCTGCGGAGGAGTTGGAACGCGTGGCGGCCACCGTGCGCTTCCTGGAAAGAGACCCCCACTGGGCCATGCCCGTGGTGCCCGACGTGAGGGGAGCGTTGGAGGCGCTCCGCGTGGAGGGCGCGGTGCTGGAGGCGGAGGTCCTGCACCGCGTGGGTGTGCTCCTCACCTCCTCGCGCGTGCTCCGGGCGGCGCTGGCGGAGCAGGGCGGCGAGGGGGAGGCCGAACTCGCCCACATCCGCGATCTCCTGGTGTCCTACCCGGAGCTGGAGCGGGGCATCCAGCGATGTGTGGACGCCGAGGGCCAGGTCCTGGACACGGCCTCTCCGGAACTCAAGCGGATCCGGGGCCGGCTCCGCGGTGCACATCAGCGCACCGTGCGCAAGCTGGAGGCCTTCCTCCGCGAACTCCCCGAGCGATATGTGGTGCCGGACGCCTCGGTGACGCTCCGGAACGGCCGGTACGTCATCCCCCTGCGGCGCGAGGGGAAGCGGGAGGTGGGCGGCATCGTCCACGACGAGTCACAGACGGGCGCCACCGTGTTCGTGGAGCCGCCGGTGGCCATCGGCCTGATGAACGAGGTCCAGGAGCTGAAGCGTGAGGAACTCCGGGAGGTGCGCCGCATCCTGGAGCGCTGGTCCCGGGAGGTTGCGGCGCTGCGTGACGAGCTGGAGGGCGCCCTGGACGCGCTGGCGGCCTTCGACAGCCTCCAGGCGCGCGCCCGCACTGCCCTGGAGTGGGAGGCTCACGTACCCTCCCTCCACGAGGGCCGCGCGCTCACCATCGAACGGGGGCGGCATCCCCTCCTGCAGGAGGCGGACGCCGACGGCGTCGTCCCCTTCGACTTCCGCATGGAGGAGCACGAGCGGGCGGTGGTGGTGTCGGGGCCCAACACCGGAGGAAAGACGGTCTTCCTGAAGTCGGTGGGGCTGATCTGTACGCTCGCCCAGAGCGGGGTGGTCCCACCGGTGGGTCGCGGGACCACCCTCCCGGTGTTCGGGCATTTCTTTGCCGACATCGGCGACGAGCAGTCCATCGTGCAGAGTCTGTCCACCTTCTCGGCCCACCTGCGCAATCTGGTGGAGATCGTGGAGGCGGCCGACGAGCGGTCGCTGGTGATCATCGATGAGATGGGCACCGGCACCGATCCGGCGGAGGGTGCCGCACTGGCCCGGGCCATCCTGGAGGAGCTCGTGCGCCGCGGTGCCACGACGCTGGCGTCGTCCCACCTGGGCGCCTTGAAACAACTGGATGAGCCGGGGAGCGGGATCGTGAACGCCTCGCTCCAGTTCGATACGCGCCGCCTCGAGCCCACCTACCGGCTGGTCAAGGGTGTGCCGGGGCGCAGCTACGGGCTGGCCATCGCGAGGCGCCTGGGGCTCCCCGACACGATCCTGAAGCGGGCGGAGTCCTACGTGGACGACGAGGAACGCCGGCTGGAAGCGCTCCTGGAGCGGATCGAAGCCCGGGAGCGTGAGGCGGAGCGGCTCCTGGCGACGCTGGAAGAGGAACGGAGCCGGCTGGGGCGACTGGCGGAGGCTGTGGAGGAGCGGGAACGGGCGGTGCGGGAAGCGGAAGCGCAGGCCCGCACGAAGGCGCACGAAGAGGCGCGCCGGCTCCTCATGGAGGCGCGGGCCGAGGTGGAGGCGGCCATCCGCCAGGTGCGGGAGGCGGCCGGGGACGCCACGGCGGCGCAGGAGGCGGCCCGCGAGGCCAGACGTCGCGTGGAGCAGGGTGCGGAGCGACACCGCCGGGAGGCCCGGCGCGCGTCCCGCGGCGCGGCTGGGAAGGCGGGCGCTGCTGGGAGCCTCGAGCCCGGCGACGCGGTGCGCCTTCCCGCCGGTGGGCGGGGCCGCGTGGTGGAGCTTCGTGGCCACCGGGCGCTGGTGGAAGCGGGCGCGGTGCGACTGGAGGTGCCTCTGGAGGACCTCGTGCCGGTGGAGGAGCCCGCCGCGGCGGCGCGCGCCGGGCGGGGGAGCTGGGCCGGTCCGGCTCCCGACGACGTGCGCACCGAGGTGGACCTGAGGGGTCTCCGGGTGGACGAGGTGGACCTGGTGGTGCAGCGGGCGCTGGATGACGCGCTCCTGAACGATCTCGGAGAGCTTCGCATCATCCACGGGAAGGGCACCGGCGCGCTGCGGCAGCGGGTCTCCGAACTCCTGAAAGCCGATCCGCGCGTGCGCGCTTTCCGGCCGGGTGGTGTGGGCGAAGGCGGCGCGGGCGTCACGGTGGCGACGCTGGGGGCGGGCGCATGATTCCCGATGACGTGGTGGAGGAGGTGCGCGCCGCCGCCGACATCGTGGACATCATCGGCGAATTCGTGCCGCTCAAGAAGGCGGGGCGGGAATTCAAGGCGAACTGCCCCTTTCACGAAGAACGTACGCCCAGCTTCTACGTGGTCCCCGACAAGGGGTTCTACAAGTGCTTCGGATGTGGAAAGTCGGGTGACGTCTTCTCCTTCGTGATGGAACGGATGGGGCTGGATTTCGTGGAGGCGGTGAAGCACGTGGCGGCGCGGAGTGGGGTGGAGGTCCGGGAGGTGGGGCGGCGCAGCGAGGAAGACGATCCGCACCGCATCCTCTACGAGATCAACGCCTTCGCGCGCACCTGGTTCCGGGAGCGGCTCCTCGACGAGCGGGAGGGTGCGCGCGCGCGTGCGTATCTGCAGGGCCGGGGTGTGGGTCCGGAGGTGGCCGAGCGCTTCGGGCTCGGCTGGGCGCCCGACGAGTGGCGGGCGCTGCGCGACGCGGCGGCGAAACACGGCTTCGACGAAGCGCTCCTCCTGGAGGTGGGACTCCTGGGAACCAGCGACCGCGCCAGCGAACCGTACGACCGGTTCCGCGCGAGGGTCATCTTTCCCATCGAGACGGTCTCGGGCCGGACGGTGGCGTTCGGCGGCCGGATTCTGGAGGCGGAGCGGAAGGACACGCCGAAATACCTCAACTCGCCCGAGAGCCCCATCTACCAGAAGGGGCGCATCCTGTACGGTCTCTCATGGGCCCGCCATGCCATCCGCCGGGCGGAGGCGGCGCTGGTGGTGGAAGGGTACATGGATGTTGTGTCGCTGGCGGCGCACGGCGTGGAGCACGTGGTGGCGCCCCTGGGCACCGCCCTGACGCCGGAACAGGCGAAGCTCCTGGGGCGCTACGCCACCCGCGTGGTGCTCCTCTTCGATTCCGACGAAGCCGGGCTGCGCGCCACCTTCCGCGCCGGGGACACGCTCCTCGAGGCGGGTCTGCATCCGGCGGTGGTGACGCTACCTCCCGACGAGGATCCCGACACGGTGGTGCGTGCCGGAGGCGCGGAGGCGCTCATGGGGTACGTGGACCAGGCGGTGGACGTGCTGGACCGCAAGCTCCAGATCCTGGAAGAGAAGGACTACTTCTCCTCCATCGAACGGACGCGCGAAGCGGTGGACCGCCTCCTCCCCACCCTCCGGGCGGCTGCGGATCCGGCGCTCCGGGACATCTACATCGCCAAGGTCGCCGAACGCACCGGCGTGCGCCGCGAGACGCTGGAAGCGGAGCTGGCGGCCAGGCGGGCATCCGCGCGCTCCGGCCCTGCGTCTCCGAGGAAGGAATCGCCCCGGGCTGCGCCAGACCGTTCCGCCCTCATGAAACTCGGGGCGGAACGCACCCTCCTCCTCCTCATGCTCCGCAACCCCGAGTTCGTGGAGCGGGCGGGAGAACGTCTGGGCCCGGAGGACTTTGTGGATCCGGCATATCGGGCCATCTTTCTGGCGCTTCTGCAGGATCCCGAGCTTCGCGCACCTCCCGCGGGCATGGACGTCGTGGCGGCAAAGCGACTTGAGGAGTTGCTGGACGACCCCGAAGAGCTCGTTCACGCCGGCCGGGTCTTCGAAGACGCGGTGGCGCGCATCCGCGTGGCTGCGCTGGATCGCAGACTGCTGGAGCTGGACCGCCTCCTTGAGGCGGCGGTGGAGGAGGAGGAGAAACGCCGCCTGGCGGAAGAAAAGATGCGGATCTCGAGGGAGCGAAGGGCCTTGAGGCCGGACGACTGGACGACGACAGCGCGTAAATTGCGCAACGAACGAACTTGAACATCGCGGGCATGACATGAGTGAGCAGCGTCGAACAGCGCTGAAGCAACTTCAGAAACTGGACCTCCGCATCGAGGCGGCACGCGAGCGCGTCCGCGCGTTCGATCCGAAGTTCGAGGAGGTGGAGCTGCCGGCGCTGGAGCTGGAGAGCGAGGCCGAGAAGACCAGGGCCCGGCTCCAGGAGATGAAGCTGGAGGAGCGGCGCCTCACCTTGAGCGTGGAGGAGAAGCGCGCCCGCCAGGAGCGCCTCGACGAGCGCCTGGGAAGTGTGCGCAATCTCCGCGAAGAGGCGGCGGTGAGCGCCGAGCTGGAAATGGTGAAGCGCGCGCTTCAGGCGGACGAACAGGAGCTCCTGGCCATCGCGGACCACATCCGCCGGGCGGAAGAGCGCCTGGCGGAGCTCACGGAGGCGGCGGAGGAAGCCCGGGCGCAGGTGGAGCCCGCGCTGGCGGGACTCCGTGCCGAGCGGGAGGAGGCGCGGGACGACCTGGAGGCGCTGCAGGCGGAACGGGAGGCGTTCGTGGCCACCATGGACGAATCCGAGATCCGTCTCTACGACGGCATCCGCCGGGGTGGTCGCACGGTGGCCGTGGCGGAGATGACCGAGGATGGTGCCTGCGGGCACTGCTTCGGCATCATCCCCCTCCAGGCCCAGAATGAGATCCGGCACGGCACCGCGCTCATCCGCTGCGAGGCCTGTGGCGTGATCCTCACCGCGCCCGAGCCGGAGGACGCCGCGGCCGAGCCTGCCGAAGGCGGCGGGCAGGCCGTGGGCGGGGCCGGTGAAGAACCCGCCCACGCGGAGGGCGGGGAGGAGCCCGCCGAGGAACCGGAAGCCGACGCCGGCGGGGAAGCCGAGCCGGACGCCGCCTCCACGGGGTGAGCGGAACGGGGCCCGACGGCGCCGTGGGCGGACTCACGCCGCCGGAGCCCATCTGGGAGCTCGCCGCGAAGCCCGACCCGGCGGTGGTGAGACGCCTTCAGCAAGCGCTCCAACTCCCGCAACCCCTCTGCGCGCTGCTGGCGGTGCGGGGCTTGCACCTCCCGGACGACGCGAAGGCCTATCTGCGTCCCACCCTCGAGGCACTCCACGATCCCGCCCTCCTCCCCGACGCCGAGGCCGCGGCGCACCGGATCGCTCGCGCGGTGCAGGGGGGCGAGACCATCCTGGTGCATGGCGATTACGATGTGGACGGCGTCGCCGGCACGGCGCTCCTCACCCGCTGGCTACGACATCTGGGTGCCCACGCGGTGGGCTTCGTCCCCCACCGACTCCGGGACGGGTACGACTTCGGCGCCGCCGGGCTGGCGGAGGCGCGGCGCGTGGGGGCGTCGCTGGTGGTGACGGTGGACTGCGGGACCGTGGCCAGGCAGGCGGTGGGCGAAGCCCGAGCCGCGGGGCTCGATGTGGTGGTCACCGACCACCACCGCGCCGAGGGGGAACTCCCGCCGGCGTTGGCCGTGGTGAACCCCAATCGCCCCGACGCCACCTACCCGGATCCCGGGCTCTGCGGTACCGGAGTCGCGTTCAAGGTGGGCTGGCTGGTGGCCCGGCATCTGGGCGCCGACCACGCGCCGTTGCTGGAGTTTCTGGACCTCGTGGCCCTGGCCACCGTGGCGGACCTGGTGCCGCTCCGGGGCGAGAACCGGATCCTCGTGCACTACGGTCTCCGACGCTTCCGCGACACGCGCGTGCCCGGGGTGTCTGCGCTCATGGACGCTGCGGGGGTGGCGCCCGAGGAGGTGAGCGCCGGCACCATCGGATTCGTCCTCGGGCCCCGGCTCAATGCCGCCGGCCGGGTGGGAGAGGCCGCCGATGCGCTGCGCCTCCTCCTCACCGACGACCCGGACGAGGCGACCTCCATCGCCCGGACGCTGGAGGGCATCAATCGGGCGCGGCGGGACGAGGACGCGCGCACCCTTTCCGAGGCCCTGCGGCTCCTGGAGCGAAGCTACGATCCGGATCGCCACCGGGGTGTGGTGCTGGCGGCGGAAGGGTGGCACCCGGGAGTCATCGGCATCGTGGCGTCCAGGGTTGTGGAGCGCATCCACCGGCCGGTGGTGCTGGTGGCGCTG
This sequence comes from Gemmatimonadota bacterium, assembly GCA_015492755.1. GTDB lineage: Bacteria > Gemmatimonadota > Gemmatimonadetes > Longimicrobiales > Gaopeijiaceae > S146-37. Next base: position 7,408 of record WGEM01000228.1, read on the forward strand.
GACGGGGAGCACGGCCGGGGAAGCGGGCGCTCCATCCCGGGCTTCGATCTCCACGCCGCCATCCACGCATGCAGTGCTCACCTCATCCGCTTCGGAGGGCACGCGCAGGCGGCGGGGCTGGATCTGCGCCGGGACTCCCTGGAGGCGTTCCGTGCGGCGTTTCAGAGCGCCGCCGACGCCGCACTCACCCCGGAGCTTCTCCGTCCGCGTGTCCGGGCCGACCTGGAGGTGGAGCTGTCGGACGTGGATCTGGAGTTCGTCCGCTGGCTGCGGTACCTGGAGCCCCACGGCATCGGGAACCCGGCACCGGCGCTCCTGGTCCGCGGCGTCACGCTGGAAGGCGCCCGCGTGGTGGGGGAGCGGCACCTCAAGGCACGGCTCTCCGACGGCGAGCGCCGGGTGGACGGCATCGGATTCGGCCTGGCCGAGCGCTATGCTCCCGCTGAGGTGGAGGACGCGCGGCTGGACGTGATCTTCAGGGCGGAGAGAAACGAGTGGCACGGAACCGTCCGACCCCAGGCCCGGATCCGCGCGCTCCGACCGGCCGCTCCTTCGGGAGGTGGGTGATGCGCATCATCGGAGGTCGGTGGAGGGGTCGGCGGCTGCGGCCCCTCAGAGGCCGCGGGGTGCGCCCCACCACCGATCGGGTCCGGGAGGCCTGGATGTCCGCCATGGGCGGCTCGTTCGAAGGGCTCACCGTCCTGGATCTCTTCGCCGGAAGCGGCGCCCTGGGCCTGGAGACGCTCTCCCGCGGCGCCGCGCACGTCACCTTCGTGGAACGCGCCCGCTCCGCCCGTTCGGTGCTGGAGGCGAACATCGAGACGCTGGGAGCCGGTGAAGCGTGCACCGTGGTGGCCGACGACGTGTTCCGGTTCCTGGCGCGTCTGGCCGAGCCCGTCGACCTGGCGCTGGCCGATCCGCCGTACGCCGGACCGGAGGCCCAACGGCTGGTGGAGCGTTTCACATCGGAACCATTTGCGCGGGAACTCTGGTTGGAACATCCTTGGCGGGCGCCGCTCGTCCTCCCGGAGGGCGCGCGCACCCGGCGGTATGGAGACACTGCGCTCACCACGATCGAGGCACGTTCATGACCCGCTCCAACCCGATCGTCGCCATCTATCCCGGCTCCTTCGATCCCCTCACCCGGGGACACGAAGACATCGCCCGCCGCACGCTCCGGGTGGCGGACCGGCTCATCGTGGCGGTGGCCCACACCTCCACCACACAGAAACGCGGGCTCTTCTCGGTGGAGGAGCGGGTGGAACTCATCCGGAAGGTGTTCGAAGATGAGGACCGCATCGAGGTGGAATCCTTCGAAGGGCTCCTGGTGGACTTCGCACGGGGGCGGGGTGCACACTTCGTCATCCGGGGGCTTCGCGCCATCTCCGACTTCGAGTACGAGCTGCAGATGGCTCAGATGAACCAGGAGCTATGGCGGGAGATCGAGACCATCTTCCTGGTGCCGGACGTGGAGTTCTCGTTCCTCTCGTCGTCGCTGGTGCGCGAAGTGGCGGCGCTGGGCGGCGATGTGTCGCGGTTCGTTTCGCCGGCGGTGCTGGAGGCCATGAAGGAGCGGTTCGGCGGCTGAGGATGCAGGCGCGCGAGGAGGGAGGGTTCCTGTCGGAGCTGAGGGATCGGGCGCGCGCCCGACCGCGACGGCTGGTCTTTCCGGAAGGCGCCGATCCCCGGGTGCTGGATGCCGCCGCCCTCGGCGTCCAGGAGGGCCTCTTCCGCCCGGTGCTCCTGGGCGACCCGGACGAGGTGCGGGAAGCGCTGGCGCGACGCGGGGTGGAGCCCGAGGATCCAGCCGTCTCCGTGGTGGACCCCGCCGACGAGGCGCGCATCCAGGAGCTGGTCTGGAGCTATATGGAGCGCCGGGGGGACAGGGTCCTGGAGCCGGGCGAGGCGCGGGAGGCGGTCCGCGACCCCCTCCTC
>WGEM01000229.1 GCA_015492755.1 Gemmatimonadota bacterium
GTACCAGGGCCAGAAGTGCAGCGCCGCCTCGCGGGCCTACATCCCCCGGAGCATCTGGGAGGAGCTGGAGGGCCCTCTGGTGGAAGAGACCGAGCGCCTGCCCATGGGCGACCCCCGCGACTTCACCAACTTCGTCTCCGCCGTGATCAACCGCGCAGCCTTCGAGAAGATCACCGGCTATATCGAGAAGGCGCGCGCCTCGGAGGACGCCGAGATCATCGCCGGCGGCACCTACGACGACGCCACGGGGTGGTTCATCCGGCCCACCATCATCCGCACCACGCGCCCCGACTTCGCCACCATGTGCGAGGAGATCTTCGGGCCGGTGCTGAGCGTCTACGTGTATGAAGACGCCGAGTGGGAGGAGACGCTCCGTCTGGTGGACCGCACCTCGCCCTACGGCCTCACCGGGGCGGTCTTCGCCCGGGACCGGCGCGCCATCCGGCAGGCCATGGATGCACTGAGGCACGCAGCCGGGAACTTCTACATCAACGACAAGCCCACGGGCGCGGTGGTGGGCCAGCAGCCCTTCGGCGGTTCCAGAGCGTCGGGAACGAACGACAAGGCCGGCTCGCTCCTGAACCTCCTGAGGTGGGTGAGCGCACGCTCCATCAAGGAGACCTTCGACCCGCCGACGGACTACCGCTACCCCTTCATGGCGGGCAAGTAACCCACCGGTGGGCGCTGGCGGCGGCGGTCAAGCCGCCGCCGCCAGCGCCTGCGCGAAGTCGGCCTTCAGGTCGTCAAGATTCTCCAGCCCCACACTGATGCGCACGAATCCGTCGGGGATTCCCGCAACCTCCCGCGCCGCCGGGTCCAGCGCCACGTGGGACGTATAGCGGGGCTGGGAGACCAGCGTTTCCACCCCACCCAGGCTCGGCGCCGCCGACGCGAGTTCCAACGCGCCCACGAAGCGATCGGCCGCGGCGCCGCCGCCCTCGAGAATCACGGACAGCACCCCGCCGAATCCCTTCAGGAGGCGGGCGGCGGTCCCGTGGTCCGGGTGTGAGGGCAGTCCCGGATAGAGGACCCCTGCGACGCCCTTCCGTCCTTCGAACCAGCGGGCCAGCTCCAGCGCGTGGGCGTTCTGCCGCTCCACCCGCACCTCCAGCGTCCGCAGCCCGCGATCCAGCAGCCACGCGGCGTGGGGATCCAGGGCAGGACCGTACAGCTTCATCATCTCCTCCACCCCCGCGATCACCTCGGCAGGGCCTGCCACGGCGCCGGCGATGAGGTCGGAGTGCCCTCCCAGGTATTTGGTGGCGCTGTGGATCACCACGTCGATGCCCACGTCCATGGGGCGGAAGTTCAGGGGAGAGGCGAAGGTGGCGTCGCAGGTGACGCGGACACCCCCGGCGTGGGCGGCGCGCACCAGAGGCTCGGGATCGAAAACCCGGAGCGTGGGGTTCACCGGCAGCTCCAGGTGGAGGACGCGCGTCCGCGGGGTGATGGCGGCGGTGAGGGCGTCCACGTCATAGGGATCCACGAATGTGACGTCCACACCGCGACGGGGGAGCTCGTCCCTCAGCAGCTTATGGGTGGCGCCGTAGAGGTAGGTGGACGCGACGATGTGGTCGCCTGGCGCCACCAGCGCCAGGAACGTCATGGCGGTGGCGCCCATGCCGCTCCCGGCCACCGCCGCAGCCTCGGCTCCCTCCAGCGCCGCCACCTTCTCCGCCACGCGCCGCTGGTTCGGGTTGTTGCCCAGACGGGAGTAGATGAGCGCGCCGTCATCCGGGTGCCCCCAGTAGAAGGTGCTGCTCTGGACGATGGGCGGCACCACCGGATCTCCGGCCCTGCGTGGCTCCGCGTGAACGCCGTGGACGCTCACGGTACCGGGCCCGCGGCCCGCGCCGTCGTGCGTGTGGGTCATGGGGGATCTCCTCCCTCAGAAGAGGTGACGCGCCAGGCGGCTCAGCGCGTGGAGCCGTCCCGAGACGGGTGAGCGGAACACCAGGTGCCGCGCAGCCAGCCGGTCCAGCGCCTCTCGCTCCGCCGGCGAGGGGAACAATGGCTCCACGTCGTCCGGAGACACCAGGCCCCGCTCCTCCACACGCCCCCACGCCACCCTCTCGACATTGGTAGCCTCACCCAGCAGCCCGAAGCGCTCGGGCTCCACCTCCGCCACCACCGCCAGCCCCTGCCTCCGGAGGACCACCTCGATCTGGTCCCGGTGCGGCTCGTGCACGCCCCGGAAGACGAAAAAAGCCTCCGCCGCCGCCTTCCCGGACTCGGACCCACCCACCAGCTTGGCCACCACCTCGTCGGCGCATGAGAAGTCCAGAACGGTGACCTCGGAGAGGTCGATAACCGAGAGCGTCGGCCGGCGGGCGTCGGCGAGCTGGGCCTGGATGGCCAGGCGCACCGCGCGGCCCGTGGGGCGGGTCACCAGCGAGGAGTACAACGACGTGACGGTGCGCCGGACCAGAGTGCCCACATCGATGGCCACCGAATCGAGAGGGACGTCGCTCACCCCTGCGCCTCCTCCCCTGCCGCCGGCAGCACGATGTCGATCTGCGCCCCCGGGAACGGCTCCAGCCCGTCCACCACCGGCGGTGTGTCGTCCCACTCGGGCACCTGCCCGATCCGCGCAGTCCCGCTCCGGATGGTGATGGCGCCGTTCCACCGCCGCACCTGGCGCCGGATCTGCTGGATCCCCTGCCCCCGTCCGGAGTCCGGGAAGCGGGTGAGCCCGTGCAGGAACGCCGCCTCCAGCGCGGTGACGTCGTTCCAGCGGTCGCCGTACCGGGCTGCGTGTTCGTCCGTGAGGGAGCCCCGAAAGCCCCGCCCCGTGTCCATGACGGAGATGACCACCACGTTGCGCCCCAGGCGGCGCGCCCAGTTGTAGCTCTGGGCCGCCACCCAACCCGGGCCTCCCGCGTGCTCGATGATGTTCTGGCAGACCTCGGAGAGGATCACCGAGAACGGGACCACCGCCGTGGCGGGGTAGCCGAGCTTGGAGGACAGGATCGCCCCCGCACGGCTCTGGACGCGGTCGATGACGGCGTGCACGTCGTCGTTGGCCGCCACGGGCGTGACCTCCAGCAGGACGTCGGAGGGCCCGGAGTGCCGGCGGGGAACGTGGTCCTCGAAGGCGTAGAGCCGGCGGGCCTCCTCCCAGAGACCCATACGGCTCAGGTATCCCGCCACGTCGGCACGTTCGGGGAGCTGGAGGCGGGGCATCACCCCGGTGCGCTCACCCAGGACGTGGCCCGCCACCAGGAGCGCCAGCATCCCGTTGGGATCCACCCAGCGCACGTGGCGCGCATCCACCAGCGCCCGCTCCTCGGGCGTGCGGGCCACCTCGTCCAGGAAGGTGTCCACGGTGCCACGGTCGAGCGTGGCCGGTACGGTGATGACCTTCATGGCGCCCCTCCCGCGTGTGAGAGCCTCCCCGACAGGTGCCGGTAGAGTCCCCTGGCCCCCCTGTGCTCCACGTTTCGCGCCGCGGCTGCGTTCGCGTCGCGCATCGCCTCCTCCAGCGGCGCACCGCCCAGAAGACGCGCGAAGAAGGTAGCCCCCCACACGTCGCCGCAGCCGGTGGGGTCGCCCCTGCGGGGCGGCGTGAGGTCCACGACGCGCCCGCTCCGGGCGGGGCCGCCCTGCGCCAGGGGTGACGCGCTCCGCCACACCATGGGGTCCGGCACGAAATCGGTACTGGAGACGTAGGCGGCACCCCGCTCTCCCAGCGTCACCACGATGAGCTTCAGATCCGGGCCCACCGCATGCGCCGCCAGCGCCCACGGATCACCGTCCCCCCCCAGGAGGGAGAACTCGTCCTCGTTCATCTGCACCGCGTCGAAGCTCCGGAGCCACCCCTCCCACCCCGCCAGCGGCGCGGGGACGCGCAGTCCGTCGGCGCCCACCCGCAGGAAGAGGGAGTGTAGGTCTGCGTACACGGGCCCGCCGAAGCCGGCGCGCAGCGCCCGGGCCGTGTCCAGATCCAACTCGAAGCCCGAGATGAAGTTCACGTAGAGCGCGTCACAGGTGGCCACCAGCGGCGCCACCTCCGGCCACTGCCAGCCCGGCACGCCACCCGAGAGACGCTCCACCCGGCGGGCCGCGTCCTGGTAGCGGAGCTCCACCCGGTTGTTGGGCGCCTCCACCACCACGATGCCCGACGGATCCACCCGGGGAATCTCTCCCACGAAGCGAAACGCCTCCTCCGCCAGGTCGCGACCCACCTTCACCAGGGGAACCACCGTCCAGCCGGCGGGCAGAGCCGCGCTCAAGGCGGCCAGGGCGTAGCCGATCCCGCCCCACTCCTCCACGGGCTCCGCCGCGCCGTCGCGCCCGTAGATGGTGTCCCAGACCAGGGTACCCACCACCCCGAGCCTCTTCGTGTCCGTCATGCCCCTCCCGCACGCTCCGCCAGGAAGATTCCCGCCGCCCCGATGACACCCGCCGTCTCCGGAAGCTGCCCCGGCACGATCCGGCACGCGTCCACGGCGCTCCGGAACGCCCGCCGGCGTACCTCCGAGCGGAGCGGCTCGAAGAGATGGTCTCCGGCCCGCGTCACACCGCCCACCACCACCACGACTTCCGGATTGATCAGGTTCACCACGTTGGCGATCCCGGCCCCCAGGATCTTGGCGGTCTCCGTCATGACCTCGTGGGCGTAGGCATCACTCAGGACCAGCGCCTCATACACGGTGAGCGCGGTGATGCGCTCCAGGTCGCCCTCCACCAGCTCCGTCAGCACCGATCGGTAGCCCGCTTCCAGACCCTCCCGGGCGCGCGCGGCGATGTTGGGGCCCGACGCGTACGCTTCGAGACAGCCGTAGTTGCCGCAGGCGCACCGCCGCCCGGTGAAGTCAATGGTGGTGTGGCCCAGCTCGCCCGCCGAACCCGAGGCGCCGCGAACGATCCGGCCGTGCACGATGAGTCCGCCGCCGATCCCGGTGCCCAGCGTCACGCCCACCATCGTGGCGGTACCGCGCCCCGCACCCTGCCACCACTCCCCGTAGGTGGCGCAGTTGGCGTCGTTGTCCAGCACCGCCGGGAGCGCCAGCGCCTCGGCGATGCGGCGGCGTACGGGGAACCCGCGCCACCCCAGATTCGGCGTGTCGATGATGACGCCCCGCTCCAGGTCGAGGGGACCGGGACAACCGATACCCACGCCCACCACGTCCTCCCTCCTGCCCCCCTCGCGATCCAGCGTCTCGCCGATGGCGTCTTCCGCCATGCGCACAATATCCGCTACCGCCGCCTCAGGGCCGCGCTCCGGCCCCGTGGCCCGTGTCCGTAGCGCCACGGCGGGGCCGCCCGCCACCGGAACCAGACCCACCACCAGGTTCGTGCCTCCGATGTCCACGCCCACCACCCAGCGCTTCATGCGATCCTCCCCAGCGCGCGCTCCACCGCAGTCACCACCGCGTCCGCGTCAACGAGCCTCATACATTCCTCATACGCATCGTGGAGTACCGTCCCCCTTCCCCGCCTCGGACACACGTTCCGGAGACACGGGCGGCACGGAAGCCCGGCGTCCGACACCACCGGCGTGTGCCGGCCACCCCGGGGCCACGCCTCGGCGGGGTCCGAGGGGCCCCACACGACCACCGTGTCCGTCGCCACCGCCGCCGCCAGGTGCATGGCGCCGGAGTCGTTGGAGAGGAGAACGTCGCAGAGCGAAAGGATCGTCGCCAGATCCTCGAGTGTAGTGCGCCCTCCGAGGTCCAGGGCACCGGGCGCCGCCTGGGCCACACGCCGGGTGCGATCCGCCTCTGAGGGCCCGCCCACCACCAC
>WGEM01000230.1 GCA_015492755.1 Gemmatimonadota bacterium
AGGGAAGCACATGCACCAGCTCCGCAAGGGGCCGGTCCGACTCCAGATCGCGCAGCCGATAGAGCGCACAGGTGAAGGTCGACATCATCGCGGTGACGCTGTCGGGAAGGAGCCGCACCTCGGCGGGATCCCGATGCTCGTAGCCCAGAGGTCCAGGCGGGAGCGTCACGGTCCGCAGGAGCGACAGCTCCGAGAGCCGCCAGAGCTGAAACGAGGTCCCGTTCGCCTCGCCCCGCATGTCCGACGTCGTGCTCACCGCCAGGTCCCTCCGTGGGATGGGGGTAACGCTGTAGGCGCGGAGCTCCGGATCGGCGGGGTCGGCGGCGGCGGCCGCCCGGACGGGCCTCCCTCCGGGATCGAGCTCCACCAGGCCGCCGGCCACCTCGTTCCCCTCGCCCCGGGTCTGGAACGTGGCGAGCACGTTGCCGTTGGGCAGGCGCTCGAAGGTGTGCGGATAGGTGTACTCCCCGACGGACGTGAAGGACGCGGCCACGCTCGGGGCCAGAGGATCGGACAGATCGATGACGTAGCTGGCGCCCGCCTCGAACGAGTTCACGAACAGGGAGTCCCCGGACGGCATCACGTGCTCGGAGTGATGGGCTCCTCCGCTGGGGCCCACCGCCACGCTGGCGACGATCTCCCCGTAGCGCTCGGACTCCGGGTCGGCGTCGATCACCGCAAGGAAGTCGCTCTCATCGGCGGCGTCGGCCCCGGCCCACACGTACAGGAAGGGGCTCGGACGAGACTCAGGCGAGCCGGATGCGTCCCCCCAGCCGGAGCAGGCTGCCAGGGCGGTGACGCCCAGCGCGAGGGCCGCCCGGGTCACGACGGGAAGGTGCGAACGCATGGAAACGCCTCCGGGCAGGGTGCGGGGCCGGGTCGGGGAGCGTCACCGCCCGCGTGGGGCCAAGGTAGCGCATCGCCCCAGGCCGCGCCCCGACGCAGGCTGGCTGGACACCCCCGATGATCTCATGATGGGTCCGGGCCGGAGCGGCACCCGGGGTCCCGCAGGAACCGGCGCACCCCTCACAACCCTCTTCCAAGGAAGCCGAATGGACAGGAGGAAGCTCCAGGCGTACGCATCGCTGGCCGAGGTGATCTCGGCGCTGGCCGTGGTCATCACCGTCCTCTATGTGGGCTACGAGTTCCGGCGCTCGTCCACGGTGAGCAGCCGGGAGGCGGACCTGATCCTCTTCGAGCGGACACGGGAATCGAACCGGCTCCTCATCGAGAGCCCGGGACTGGCGGAGATCATCGTCGCCGCCCGGACGGCGCCGGAAGAGATGTCGGAGGCCGACCGGCTCCGGTTCCTCGCCTACCAGCACGACTTCTTCGACACCTGGGAGATCGGCTGGTACTACCACGACGTCGGCATCCTCGACACCCAGACCTGGGTGGAGTGGGACGAGTGGTTCACCGACGAAGCCCGGCGGCGCCCACGGTTCGGGTGGACGGAGAACAGGCAGAACTTCACCGGAGGGCCCTTCCGGGCTCACGTCGATTCGCTGCTGAGCGTGGGTTAGCGCACCGGAGTGTTGATCCACCGCAGGGGCAGCATCCCCGCTCCCACTGCGGATCGCCGGGCGCCTGGCGGGGAGTGTGCCGGCTTCTCCCGACGTCGCCGACCGCAGAGCTCGTGATCCGGAGCGCGCCGTCCGTCGCCCTTGGCGCCCGTCTCTCGTGGATGTACTTTGCGATACAAAGTACTCTTGCCGGCGCGTGCCACGGCCGTCTCACCGGCAAGCGCTCGGGGGCTCCGGGGAGGTCGTGATGAGAAACGCGCTGAGGCGCATCCGCGGTGCATTGGGGATGGGGAGCACGTGGGCCGCCGCAGGGTTCGTGGCGGGAATCGGCATCGAGGTGCTCCACAAGCTCTGGCCCAACCCCCTCGGCTCGGCCATGGACATCTGGCCGGCGGCGCTGGCGTACCCCGGGTTCTTCGGGGGCCTGGCCTTTTCCGCCGTCCTCGGGCTCGTGGGTCGGCACCGCAGATTCGACGAGCTCTCCCTGCCCGGGGTCGCGGCGTGCGGCGCGCTGGGCGGGGCGGTGGTGACCCTGATCCCGGCCGCCATGTTGGTCCTCGGCCTGGTGACGCCGAGCGTTCCCTGGTGGCAGATCACGCTGGCGCTCCTGGGTCCCTTCACGCTGGGAGGCGCGATGGCGGCTTCCGGATCGCTGGCCCTGGCCAGGAAGGCCGACGACCGGGTGGGCGGCCGGACGCAGGGCCGTCAGTCCGTCTCCGGGTCGACGGCCTCGGGCGGATCCTCCACCACATGGAGGAAGGGTCGGGGCCGCCTGTGGTAGCGGAGCTCGAACACGTCCGGCCGTGCGTAGTGTCCTGCTGAGTCGAGCTGCCAGCGCGGGCCCACAAGCTGGGCCGGATCCACGTCGGCGTAGAGGATCCCTTCCTCTTCCTCGAGGGGACCGGCGACGATCTTCCCGTCGGGATCGACGATGAGGCTCATCCCGGGGTTCAGGAACCCTGAGCTCAGGGGAAGGAACTCCTCCTTGAACGCGAACCGGTCGGGAATGTCCTCCACCCGGAACGTCTGGCAGACACCCACCACGAAGGACCGGCCCTCCTTCGCGATGTGACGCATGGAGGAGATCCACGGCTCCCCGCGATCCCAGGTGGGAGCGATGTGAATCTGCTCGCCGAGCGCCGTGAGCGTGTACCGGGCGAGTGGCATGTAGTTCTCCCAGCAGATGAGTCCGCCCACCCTGGCGAAGGGGAGATCGTAGACCTCGAGATCGCTGCCGTCGCCCTGGCCCCAGACGAGCCGTTCGCCGGCGGTGGGCACGAACTTGCGGTGCCGGCCCAGCAGGGCCCCGTCGGGCCCGATGAAGACCAGGGTGTTGAAGAGTGTGCCGTCACTCGCTTCGGAGTTCCGCTCGTTGACCCCGACGGTCACGGCCACACCGCACTCCGCGGTCACCGCCGCGATGGCGTCCAGCTCGGGGCCGGGGATGGACAGGGAGTTTCGATGGAGCTCCGTGTAGAGCGCACGGAGGGGATGCGTCTTGCCGGAGGGGACGAACCAGACCCAGAGCGGATAGCCGGGAAGAAAGGCTTCGGGAAACGCGACGATTGTAGCGCCTCCGGACGCCGCCTGTCGGATCAGCGTGCAGCACTTCTCAACGGAGGCGGCAAGGTCCAGGAACTGTCTCTTATACACATCTCCGAGCCC
>WGEM01000231.1 GCA_015492755.1 Gemmatimonadota bacterium
CGCCCGGCGTGAGCGTCGCCACCGACGCCGCGTCCAGGTGCCCGTAGAGCGTCCAGAAGGGACCGGCGGGCCCGTGGTGCTCCAGGATCACTGTCGGGCCGTAGTCCAGGCGGTCGGCGTTGTCGCGCACGCTCCGCACCCGTCCCGCCAACGGCGCGTAGACCGCCGCGCCCGCCTCCACGAAGACGTCCAGCCCCAGGTGCACCGTGCGCCGCTCGCGGGGGTCTCCCTCGCGCCCCCGGAAGCCCTCGCTCAGGTAGAAGGCCCGGGGCTCCAGGTAGCGGCCCAGGCCCACCTCGACGGCCTGCTCCCGCATGGCGTCCCACACCCGCCGGGTGAAGGCCGCGGTATCGTCGGTGTCGGTACCGGTGAGGTGCGGGCTGGCCACGCTGAGGTCCAGCACGCCCACCCGCGAGCGGTCCGCAGGCCAGTCCACCACCGGATGCACCGCGTCGTGCTGCGCCTCCAGCCACGCGGAGAGCGCGGCGCTCCCCCGGCAGGGCTCCAGCCCGCACGCCGCCCGGATGAGGCCGTTGCACACCTCCTCGGGGGTGGCGGCGAAGATCTCCAGCAGCCGCCACGCCGGGGCTTCCGAGACCAGGTGGTAGGGGTCCGCCTCCCCCCGGTGGCGGCGCCACGCCGCGATGCACACGCTCTGGCCCAGCCGCGCGCGGGCCAGCGGCACGATGACGTCCAGCTCCTCCTCTAGGAGCGGGCTCACCTCGTGGAAGCCCGCAACCACCTGAGCTGCGGCGTGGAGCGGATCGTCGGTCTCCATGACGGCGTACGCCACGGCGATGGCCACGTCGAAGACCCGGGGCGCCGAGTGGGCGTCGCCCAGGTCGATGACCGCCGCCACCTTCCCCCCCTCGGGATCCACGATGACGTTGTGGTCGTTCACGTCGCCGTGGATCATCTGCGAGCCCAGCCCCAGGAAGTCCGGCTGGCGGCGGCGGAAGGCCTCCAGCGCACCCTCCACCAGCGCCCTCCGCTCCGCCTCCGCGTAGGGGAGCCCCCGCTCCATGACGTCGCCGGCGCATCCCAGCGCCCAGTCGAAGTCGGTGCGTGCAGGCGGATGGTCCGGCACCGCCCCCAGCGCGCTGGAGAGGCGGGCCAGCGTCCTCCCGAGATCCCGGAGGAGTTCCGGTGGACGTGGAGGCGCCACCTCCGCCAGGAGGATGCCCGGCACGTAGCGCATCACCCGGATGCGCAGCGGCGCTTGCTCTCCTTCCGCGCTCCAGACACCCAGGAGCTCACCGGAGCGGGTGGGCACGATCTCCGGCACCAGCCCGTCGGTCTCGCGGGCCAGCCGTGCGATCATCCGCGCCTCGAACTCCAGGATCTCCTGAGGCTCTGCGGGCGAGGCGAACTTCACCACGTACGCGACGCCGTCGGGCGCGTCCAGACGGAAGTTCAGGTCGCGCTCGCCGGGAAGCTCCGTGAGCGCGCCCTCCAGCCCGTAGAGCGTCCGGACGGCCTCCAGCGCCTGCTCGGGCGTGAGCGCGGGGCGGGGGTGGGTGCGGATCACCTGGGAACGGGTCAAGCGAGGCCTAACGATTCAGCTCGCTCCAGAGCCTGGAGCATATGGCCCACGAAGATCCGGTCACGCCCCGGCATCGAACACTAGGACGGCGGAATTCAGAATATCGTCGCGCATGAAGCGGCTGATTCCCGCCTCGGTCAGCAGGTCCACCTTTCGCTCGAAGAACCTCGAGAGGTTTTCTTCCGCCCGAATGAGTTCGAAAAAACCCACGGGCTCCCCGAAGTCTGCGATCAGGTCGATGTCGGAGTCGGTGCGCATCTCGCCACGCGCTGCGGAGCCGAACATGCGCAGGCGGATGATGGCGTGGCGCCGGCAGAGCTCTGCGAGGGCTCGCTCGTCGAATTGGACCATGTGGATAAGGTCAGCACCGGTTCCGCGTGGGTCAATCTGTTTGGGACGCGCGATCCGCCATCCTCGTGTCCCGGACTCATGGGCATTCTTGGCCAGGACTGGCCTCGAGCGCGCGGACGCACGCTCAGGGACGGCCGTGCAGATTGATAAATGTTACCACTTGTGGTACTATGATGGGCAAGATCCGACGTGGGGGGGGCATCTTCATCGCACCGGATCCATGAAGATCCACCGAGTGACGACCAACAATCATCGCAAAGCGTTCGAACTGGACACGACCGGCGGGCAACTGGTATTTCCGTACGCGGCGCTTCGGGTCCGTCCCACGCCGACGAACCGCGTGGTGGAGGCCTTCCCGGACCCGGAGTTGGGTTTCGAGGCGTTCACCTACCGCCTCGCGGACGGCTCCGAGGATACCGTACATCTGGATGCCGTCCTGGAGTACAACCAGGACCCTGAGCTGCTCACCGAGCTTCTGCTCCATCGCCTCACGCTGGAGGCGCGGCGTGCAGTTGACGAATGTCCCCTGAGCAAGCGAGAGCTCATCCGGCGCCTCGGAACGTCTCCAAGCCAGTTCTACCGCCTCCTGGACCCCACCAACCGCAGGAAGTCCGTCGGGCATATGCTGGCGCTCCTTCACCTCGCGGGCAGGGAGGTGGAGGTTTCCGTCCGCCCGCAGGCGGGCGTGGACGGTTAGACGGTTCTGCGTCCGTGGGCGGGTCAATCCGGGACACGCCTCCCGCTTCAGCTTGAGTCTTCTGAGGTCGAGGCTTCAGTGGGTCGGACCGAGACTTCCGCCCACACCTGAAGATGCTCGACGTACTCGATCCTCCCCGCCACGGCACCACCCTCGTCGACCTCATCGTCCCCGAGGAGCGCGCCGAAGAGCTCCGCGCCGCCTCGCGCGACTGGCCGTCGTGGGATCTCACCCCCCGCCAGCTCTGCGACCTGGAGCTCCTCCTGAACGGCGCCTTCAGCCCCCTGACGGGCTTCATGACCCGCGCCGACTACGACCGGGTGCTGGCGGAGATGCGACTGGCGGACGGGACGCTCTGGCCCATGC
>WGEM01000232.1 GCA_015492755.1 Gemmatimonadota bacterium
CCAGAAGCGGTCGAAGGGGAACGCATCCGCGTCGCCGAAGACCCACCCGGCGCGCAGCGTGAGGCCCAGCGCCATGCGAATCCCGCCCGGCTGACCCCCCTCGCCACCCGTGGAGCCCACGGGCACCCACCAGGTGGCGTCGGTGAGGACCCGGGTGAAGTTCCCGTCACCGCCCAGCACGCCGCCGTTGAGTTCCACCGAGAGGTTCTGTCGCGACCCCACCGTGGGGAAGAGCGGGTGATCCAGCGTCTGACGCGTGATGCCCAGCGTGAGCTGGCTCTGCACGCCCGGCGGCCGGCCGAAGAGCGAGGTGTCGTCCGCGTCCCGGAACTGCTGGTAGGTGGTTCGCGAGATCCCGTACCCGGCGAAGACCCGGGTGACACGGGACGACGGCCACGGGAAGCCGAAGCGCGTCGTCACACCGAGGCGCCGGCGGCGACCCGTGGCGAACTGGAAGAATCGATCCCGGGAGTTGAAGAGCGAGATGGAGCCCGAGACCAGGCTCTGGAAGAGCGCCGGATCGGTGTAGCTCGCCTCGAAGCTGTTCAGGAATCGCCCGAAATCCCACCGGAGGCTTCCCGACTTGGCCTGCCCGAAGAGATTCGGCTGCTGGTAGCCGATGAATCCCGACAGCCCCACGCCACCACCCACCGACGTGCCGAAGTTGATGGAGCCCGTCTGCTTCTCCTGCACGTTGAAGGTGATGTCCACATCCCCTTCTTCGTTCGGCACGATGTCGGGAAGGGGGAGCGGCGTCTCGAAGAAGCCCAGCGCCGAAATGTTCTGGTAGGAGCGCAACACGCGATCCTGGCTGTAGACGTCCCCGGGGAGCACGAAGACCTGATTGCGGATCACCCAGTCGTACGTGTACTCGTTCCCCTTGATGGACACCCGGTTGACGATGGCGGGCGCGCCCTCCACCACCTCCCAGACCGCGTCCACCGTGGCCGGCTCGTCCCCCTCCGCAGGGTGCCGCTGGAGGACGGGGTTGATGCGCGCGAAGAGGTATCCTTCGTTCCGGTAGCGTTCCTCCGCCGCCTGGATGGCCTCCTCGAAGGCCTTCCGGTCGAAGACGCGGCCTTCGAGTTCCCGCTCCTCACCCCCGCCCAGGCCCAGGCTCCGGAGAAGCCCACCACGCTCCTGGGAAAAGTAGGCCTTCAGTTCCTCCTCGGTGAACCGCTGGTTTCCACGCACCGTGAAGGTCCTCAGGCGGTACTGGGGTCCCTCCTCCACCACCAGCTCGACGCGGGCTTTCCCGGTGTTGGGGTCCACGATGACCGTGTCCGACACCAGACGGAAATCCAGGAAGCCACGGGCGGCGTAGAAGGTTGGGAGGTTCACCTCCAGATCGCTCCGGAACTTCTCCTGATCGAAGGCACCGGAGCGGAACCACCAGAATCCCTCGGGCTTGGTCTCGAGGGCGCCGAGGATCTCTTCGTCGGAGACGCGCTGGTTCCCCACCACGTCCACCTGCGCCACCGTCACCCGCTGCCCCTCGACCACCTCCAAGATGACATCCACCTCATTGCTCCCCCCGTCCACCGGCACCACCCGATCGGTGATCTGGGCGAAGGGGATCCCGTCGTCGGCGAGCTCCTCACGGATGAACGCCTTGGCGTCCAGCACACGCTGGGGATGGTACGGGAAGCCCGGCCTGAGCCCCGTGGTGTCGCGAACGGTGCGATTCGAGGGGCCATGCTCCAGGCCGGTGATCTCCACCTGCCGGATGGTGGGGCGCTCCCGCACCTGGATGATGAGGTCCACGGGGTCGGTCCCGCGTGCCCGCACCACCACGTCGTCGAAGAGCCCCGACGACACCAGCTGCTTGATCCCTCGCTGGATGTCGCGGTAGGTGATCTCCTGGCCGGGCTGAATCCCGAACAGGCCCACGATGGAGTGCGCCTGGATCCGGGTGCTGTTCCCCTCCACCAGCACCGTATCCACACGCACGAGCCGTTGTCCCGCCTGCTGCGCCACCACCCCGGACGGCACGAAGCCCAGGGCGCATACGGCGAGGAAGGCCGCCGCCTTCGCGGTGGCCTTCCTGCGCTTCGGGAGATGTGTCGCGTCGCTCCGCCTCACGTCTTCGTCGCCGATCTCGTCCTGAGCGTCAGTCCATCTCCGTCGGAATTCACGTCTACTTCGATCTCGTCGCCGGCGCGGAACTCACCCTGAAGGATGCGCTCCGAGAGCGGATCTTCCAGATAGCGCTGGATGGCCCGCTTCAGCGGCCGCGCCCCGAACTTCTCGTCGTACCCGTGCTCCACCAGGAACGACACGGCGGCGTCGGTGAGCGAGAGCGACATCTCGTCCTCCGCCAGGCGGTCGCGGACGTCCGCCAGGAGGATGTGCACGATCTCGGCGATCTCCTCCTTCGACAGCGGATGGAAGACGATGACCTCGTCCACCCGGTTGAGGAACTCGGGGTTGAAGGCCCGCTCGATCTCCTGGCGCACCTTGTCCTTCATGATCTGGTAGCTGGAGTGCGGATCCGCCGTCTGGAATCCCAGGCCGCCGCCCTTCGAGATGTCGCGGGCGCCCAGGTTCGACGTCATGATGAGGACGGTGTTCTTGAAGTCGATCACCCGCCCGTAGTTGTCGGTGAGGTGACCCTCGTCCAGCACCTGGAGGAGGATGTTGAAGACGTCGGGGTGCGCCTTCTCGATCTCGTCCAGGAGCACCACCGAGTACGGGCGGCGGCGCACCGCCTTGGTGAGCGCGCCCGAGTCCTCGTAGCCCACGTAGCCCGGCGGGGCACCGATGAGACGCGACACGGAGAACTTCTCCATGTACTCGCTCATGTCCACCCGGATGAGGGCGTCTCGGTCGTCGAAGAGGAATTCCGCCAGCGCGCGGGCCAGCTCGGTCTTCCCCACCCCGGTGGGGCCGGAGAAGATGAACGACCCGATGGGCCGGCGCGGGTCCTTGAGGCCGGCACGGCTGCGCCGGATGGCCCGGCTGATGGCCTCGATGGCGTCGTGCTGCCCCACGATGCGCTTGTGGAGCTCTTCCTCCATGCGCACCAGCCGCTCCGACTCCGTCTGCCGGATGCGCTGCACCGGGATCCCCGTCCAGCGGCTCACGATGAAGCCCACTTCGTCCAGGGTGATCTCCGGGCGGAAGCGCTTGCGCTCCTCCTCCCAGGCCTCCTGACGCTCGCGGATGGCGTTGCTGAGCTCGCGTTCCTCGTCGCGTAGCTCCGCCGCCCGCTCGAAGTCCTGGTTGCCGATGGCCTCTTCCTTGCCGCGCGCGATCTCGGAGAGCTGCTCCTTGAGCTCCTCCACCTCGGGCGGGGGCACCTGGCTGGCGATGCGTGCCCGCGCGCCCGCCTCGTCGATGACGTCGATGGCCTTGTCGGGGAGGAAGCGGTCGGTGATATAGCGATCGGCGAGGCGCGCCGCCTGCTCCAGCGCCTCATCGGGGATGATGATGCGGTGGTGCTCCTCATACCGCGGCCGGAGCCCCTTGAGGATCTCCACCGTCTCATCCACCGCAGGCGGATCCACGATGACGGGCTGGAACCTCCGCTCCAGCGCCCCGTCCTTCTCGATGTACTTGCGGTATTCGTTCAGCGTGGACGCGCCGATGCACTGCAGCTCACCCCGGGCCAGCGCCGGCTTGAGCATGTTGGAGGCGTCGATGGCTCCCTCGGCGGCACCCGCCCCCACCAGCGTGTGCATCTCGTCGATGAAGAGGATGACGTTGCGCGCCTGCTGGATCTCGCTCATCACCGCCTTCAGCCGCTCCTCGAACTGTCCCCGGTACTTGGTACCGGCGATGACAGCGGCCATGTCCAGTGCCAGGACCCGGTGGTCCTTCAGCGCTTCGGTGATCTCGCCGCGGGCGATGAGCTGCGCCAGACCTTCCACGATGGCGGTCTTACCCACCCCCGGCTCGCCGATGAGGACAGGGTTGTTCTTCTTGCGACGGCAGAGGATCTCCACCACCCGCTCGATCTCCTTCTCCCGACCGATGATGGGATCCAGCTTGCCCTGCCGGGCCAGCTCGGTGAGATCGCGGCAGAAGTGATCCAGCGCCGGCGTCTTGGACTTCTTCTCCCCGCTCTTGGCCGACGCCGGCGTGCTGGAGGCGCCGCCGATTCCGGCGGGTTCGGAAGGCGAGACGTCGGAGCCCAGGACCTTCAGCGTCTCGGCCCGGGCTTCCTCCAGCGTCACACCCAGCGAGTTCAGCACCTGGGCTGCGATCCCCTTCTCCTCGCGAAGCAGCCCGAGCAGAAGGTGCTCGGTGCCCACGTACGAGTGGTTGAACTCGCGGGCCTCCGCCATGGCGAACTCCAGCACCTTCTTGGCGCGGGAGGTGTAGGGCAGCTCCCCCAGGGCGATGGTGGCCTTCCCCTTCCGCACCGACGCCTCGACGCTCTCGTGGATCTGCTCCAGATCGACGTTGAGGTTCATGAGCACGGCGGCGGCCACCCCCTCGCCCTCGCGAATGAGGCCCAGGAGGATGTGCTCGGTGCCCACGTAATCGTGCTGGAGCCGGATGGCCTCTTCCCGGGCCATGGCCAGCACCTTACGGACGCGGTCGGTAAAGTTGTAGTTCATCGTCCGTCAGGATCGGTCGGTGGCGGTGATTCTGTAGTCTCGTCATCCGCCGTGAGTGTGCCTTCCGTCGCGAGGATCCGCCGTACGTACGCCGCTCGATGGGCGTCACTTTCGGGGGGCGGGAGCTCACGACCCGCGGCCTGCTCGAGGTGAGCGGGCTGGGTGAAGATCATCATCTTGTTCAGCGTGTATACACGCTGAACAAGATGATGATCTTCACCCAGCCCGCTCACCTCGAGCAGGCCGC
>WGEM01000233.1 GCA_015492755.1 Gemmatimonadota bacterium
GTGGAAGGAGCTCAGGAGGGATTCCGGCCCCGGTGTCCCGCACCGAAAGCTCCACCCACCCCTTCCCTGCCCGCCGCGCCGTCACCGTCACCGAGCCGCCGTCGTCCAGCGCGGCGCGGGCGTTCTCCAGCAGGTTGATGAGGACTTCCTTGAGCTCCGCCGTCCTGGCCGTAACGGGAGGCAGATCCGCTTCCACGTCCCGCTGGAGCAGCATGCCGGGCAGGTCCCCCCCTCCGTACAGAGCCACCACGTCGTCCACCACCTCCTCCGCCGACACCCCCTGCAACGGGGCGTCCGCCACGCTCCCGGGCGCCCCGAAGCGCGAGAAGCTCTGTGCGATGGCCGCCAACCGGTCGATCTCCCGGAGCATGGCCTCCGCGTTCCTGACCAGAATGGCGTCGAAGTCCGGGTGCCCGTCCTGCCAGGCTCTGCGAATATGCTGGATGCTCAACTTGATGGGGGTGAGCGGGTTCTTCACCTCGTGAGCCACCTGCCGGGCCATCTCGCCCCAAGCCAGAATGCGCTCGGTGCGCAGTTCGTCGGTGACGTCGTCCAGCGCCACCACGGCGCCGCGCTCGTCCGCCGATCCGCCCAGTCGCCGGGCCCGCACACGGATCCGTCGCTCATCGTCATGGAGCTCCGTCCCCGCCTCATCGGCGCCGGACGCCAGAAAGGCATCCACCCACCTGGCCAGCTCACCCCCCAGGCGCCCCGCACCAGGGATGGGGCGTCCGAGGGAGACCTCCACCTCCAGAAGTTCTTCGGCGGTGGGATTGGCCAGTACCACCCGTCCGGCGCCGTCCAGGGCCACCATGCCCACGGCGGCTTCCTCCATGATGGTCCGTGTACGGCGGGACGTCCGCACCAGCTGGCGCCGCGCCCGTCGTAGCCGGGCCACCATCCGGTTGAAGGACCGGAACACGGCGCCGAACTCGTCGCCGCGGTCCGCCGGGAGCTGGACCGACAGGTTTCCTGCACCCACCCGCTCCGAGGCAGCCTGGAGGATGCGGATGGGGCTGGTGAGTGCCCGACCGGCGAGCCAGGCCAGGACCAGCGAGAGCGCCGCTCCCAGCAGAAGGGCGAAACCCATCAGTTCGATGAGGTCGGTGGTGTCGATGGCCGTGGTGCCCGCCTGCACGGGTACCTGGGCACCGAGGATGTCGCCGTCGGGGAGGCGGCGGTAGGCCGTGACGTAGCGCCAGCGCCCCAGCGCGCTTTCCGTGAAGTCATGCAGGCCTTCCCTCCCGTCGAGGCGGATGTGCTGCTCCAACGGCAGCCACGCCTCGTACAGGCCCAGCTCCATCAACTCCGCCACCGAGCCACCGCCCCGGAGCTCCCCTGCGCGGTACTCCAGCAGTTCCGCCCGTACCTGCCGCGAGACCCGCTCCAGGCGCGTACCCGGCGGCGCCTCCAGCGAGAGGTACCACCCGGTGGCATCTTCGACGATCCGCTCGGCGATGACCTGCGCGGACCGGGCCTCGGCCTGCGTGAGCGTGCGATAGGCAGCGGTACCGAACACGGCGTTGGCGAGGAGGAAGAACCCGAACAACGCAAGGGTTACCCGGGCCCGGAAGGAGATGGCGAGGCGGCTCCAGCGCATCTCCGGTGGAGCCACCTCCCTCCGGAGGAGCCCGCCGGCGAACCAGAGGGCGACGAAGAGGGTGAGGTGCAGTGCCAGGAGGAGCGTGCCCCGGGCGGTGCTCAACAGGAGGCCGGGCATGGGCACCAGGAGGTGGGCGTGGAAGGCCGCGTTGTCGAAGGGAACGGCAATCTCGCCCTGCCAGCCTTCCTTCGTGCGCGTCCACACCAGGTCGTCCTCCCCCCGCGGGTCCCCCGGGAGGAGTGGGATGAGCGTCACCCTCCTCACGCCGTTCCCTACGCCCCTCCCCACCAGTGCGCTCAGCGGGGATGAGGAGGCGTCCAACGGGGCCCCGGGGATCACCACCGAGAGCGCCGAGCCGTCCCCGAAGGGCACGGCCAGGACCCAGCGTGCGTCGTCCCGGTTCGGGCGTTCGAGGCGAAGCCCTCCCTCCCGCTGCGCCAGCGCCACCACATCCTCCACCAGGCGGGGCGGATCGCCGCGCACGCCGATGCGGAGCTCCTGTCCGGGTGCCCCTGCGGCCGTCCACGTGGCGAGGCGGGCAGCGTAGGGGAGGTCCGCGAGTCCGCCGGTCCTCCAGGCACCGTACATCACGTCCACGGGCGGCCGGCCGGCCTCGTGGAGGCGAACGGCCTCTCCCGCCAGTCGCACGAGGGCCCGCTCCACCTCCGGTGCGTTCGGCGCCGCCAGCTCGGTGAGGTAGGCCGAACCCTCGTGGATCTGGGACTGCACGTAGGCCGACCACGCGGAGGGAACGCCTGCGGCGCTGGCCAGGATCACCGCGGTGATCCACGCCACCGCCAGCGCCGATCCCAGCACGGCGGCACCGAGCCCGGAGAGCACCAGGCCGTACGTGACGAAGGTGATGGCGGATCCCGCCAGACCGTCGGAACGGAGGCCCGCGTGGAGCCACCGCTCCAGCCCCAGGAAGACGCTCACCGCCACCAGCGCCGCAATCCACCACGGGACGCGCCGGCGGGAGGGGCGGAGCACCGCCACCACCAGCATTCCCGCCAGCGTCAGCAAGGCCAGCCGGCCGAGTGTGAGGGGGACCGGACCGGGGAGCGTGAACACGTCGGGGCGAAAGAGGTCCCGGAGACCCGGCACGAGCCCCACGGGCAGAAAGCCCACCACCCAGAGGAGCGCCGCCGCGGAGGTGCCCTCTCCGGTGGCGCCGACTCGAGCCGCTCCCGACAGGAGCAACCACGCCAGCGCCACCACCAC
>WGEM01000234.1 GCA_015492755.1 Gemmatimonadota bacterium
GGGCGGTCGCAGGTGAGCGAAGCGGGGGCGGGACCCGGCCTTCGCCGGGAGATGGGCGTGACCCATGCCACCGCGCTGGTGGTGGGCACCATCATCGGGGCATCCATCTTCGTGCAGCCTTCCGAGATCACCGGTCGGGTGCCCGATCCGGCGGCCATCTACGCGGTGTGGGCGGTCTGCGGTGTGCTCACCCTCTTCGGGGCACTGGTGTCGGCGGAGCTGGCCTCGGCCTTCCCGCGCTCCGGCGGGGTCTATGTGTACCTCCGGGAAGCGTATTCGCCCCTGCTGGGCTTTCTCTGGGGGTGGGCGATGTTCTGGACGATGCACTCGGGCATC
Organism: Gemmatimonadota bacterium; assembly: GCA_015492755.1. Lineage (GTDB taxonomy): Bacteria > Gemmatimonadota > Gemmatimonadetes > Longimicrobiales > Gaopeijiaceae > S146-37. The sequence continues at coordinate 337 of WGEM01000234.1, forward strand.
GTGGCGGCCATCGCGGTGGTGGCGGCGCGCTACCTGGGGGTGTTCGTGCCGCTGGACGAGACGGGGCTGCTGGGTGTGGCGGTGGGGATCATCTGGGTCCTCACGGCGGTGAATGTGCTGGGCGTGCGGCACGGGAGCCGGCTGCAGACCGCGTTCACCTTGGGGAAGGTGCTGGCCGTCGCGGCCATCGTCGTGCTGGCCTTCGCCTTCGGCGGCGGTGCCCACGCAACCGCTCTGGCGGCGCCCCCTCCGGAGACCCGTTTCGGCACCGGAGACTTTGCGCTGGCGATGGTGGCGGGTCTCTTCGCCTTCGGGGGCTGGCACATGGTTACGTACAACGCCGAGGAGACGCGGGACCCGGAGCGTACCATCCCCCGGGCGCTGGTGGTGGGGACCCTCGTCGTCACCGCCAGCTACATCCTCCTGAACGCCGCGTACCTCTACCTCCTGCCTCTGGACCGGGTGGCGTCGTCGCACCGCATCGCCGCCGACGCGGCTGACGCCGTGTTCGGTCGGGGTGGGGAAGCCTTCATGTCGGGGCTGGTGGTCTTCTCCACCGTGGGTGCCTTGACGGGCATCATCCTCGCCGGACCCCGGGTGTACTTCGCCATGGCGCGGGATCGGCTCCTCTTCCGCTCCCTGGCCGCGGTGCACCCGCGCTACGGCACGCCACACCGGGCCCTCCTCCTCCAGGCGGGATGGTCCAGCGTGCTGGTGCTCACCGACACCTACCGTGTGCTCTTCACCCGGGTCATCTACACCGAGTGGATCTTCTTTGCGCTCATGGCCTTGGGGTTGGTGCGACTGCGGCGGGCCGGGATGCGCGCGCCCTACCGCGTGTGGGGCGGACCGCTCATTCCGGGTGTGTTCGCGGCGGCGGCGCTGGCCATCGTGGCCAACCAGGTGGCGCGCGAACCGGCGGAAAGCCTCACCGGGCTGGGGCTGGTGGCGCTGGGCGTGCCCGTCTACCTGATCTGGGCTCGGAGCCTGTCCGAGTAAGAGAGCGGGCCGCGTTGGCCTCTTCGCCATCCGCACCTCAACCCGGCGCCGCCCGCGGACGACACTCCCGGGGGGAGTGAGGCGGTACCCGGACCGGAGTCGGAGCGGATCTTGGCGGAGAAGCGACGGAAGGCGCGGCAGCGGAGGGGCGCGGCTCGGCGCCCGAACCTCGGCGGTGCAGGTGGGGTGGATGCCTGGGTGTCCCGCGCCGTGGCGCACGAGCAGGCGGGACGGTGGGAGGAGGCGCTGGCTGCCTACGGCGAGGCGCTCGCCAGGGCCCCGGGGCGGCACGACGTGCGGAACCGCGTGGGCGTGATCCACGCGCTCCACGGGCGGAGCGCCGAGGCGGAGTCATGGTTTCGCGCGGTACTGGCGGACGCGCCCGGTGATGTCCAGGCGCTGGGCAACCTGGCGAATCTGATGCGTTCCACCGGGCGTCTCGACGAGGCCATCGCCCTCTGCCTGCGCTGCATCGAACTCCGTCCCGACTACGCTCCTGCCTACATCAATCTGGGGTCGTCGCTCTTCGACGCCGGCCGCCTGCAGGAGGCGGCGCAGGTGCTGGGCCGTGCCATCGAGCTGGCCCCGGACGCCTTCGAACCGGTGAACACGCTGGGCGCCATCCTGCAGCGACAGAAACGGCTGCCGGAGGCGGAAGAGGTGCTCCGCCACGCCTTACGGCTGGATCCGTCCGCAACCGCCGCCTGGGTGAACCTGGGCCTCACCCTCAGCGACCTGGGCCGCGACCTGAACGCCATGGAAGCGTTCACCCGCGCGCTGGAGATCGACCCCACGTGTGTGGACGCGCTCACCGGCCTGGGCGGTGCGCTCATGACGCTGGGCCGCCTGGACGACGCCGCTCGGTGCTTCGAGGCCGCGCTCCAGATCGAGCCCGACGAGCCCAGCGCCCTCCACGGGTTGGAGGAGCTGGATCGGCCCGCGCCGGAGGGGACGGCAGAGCGGCTCCAGCGTCGTCTGGAGCGGTCTCCCACGGCGCCGGGCGAGCGTATGCTCATGCACTTCTGGCTGGCGCGCCACGCCCACCGGGCGGGCGACCCGGACGCCGCCTTCCGGCACCTCCACGAGGCCCACGCCGCTCGGGCGGAGCATCTGAACCACCGCCCTCGCGCCGACGAGGAGGCTGACGTTCTGGAGGTTTTCCAGGAGGTGTTCACGCCGGAGTTCTTCCAGGAACGGGCGGGCTGGTCCCTGGACGATGAGCGACCCGTGTTCGTGGTGGGGATGCCCCGCTCCGGCACGAGCCTCGTGGAGCAGATCCTGGCAAGTCACTCACGCGTCTACGGGGCGGGGGAACTGGACCGTTTGCCTGCGCTGGTGCGCGAAATGTTCCTCCGGCCACCGGTTCAGGGCGATCTCCGACGCATTCCGGCGATCTCCCGGGACGTCGCGCAGGCCGTCGGAAGGCGCTATCTGGAGTCGCTGGGCGCGATGTCGGGGGGCGCCGAGCGGGTCGTGGACAAGCTGCCCCACAACTTCCGGAACCTCTGGCTGGTGGCGCTCCTCTTTCCCCGCGCCAGCGTGTTGCACGTGGTGCGCGACCCCCTGGACACCTGTCTCTCGTGTTACTTCCAGAACTTCGCGCGGGAGCATCCCTACACCGACGATCTCCGGGCGCTGGGCGCGCATTACGTGTTCTACCGCCGACTCATGGAACTCTGGCGCGCCGTACTCCCCACCACCGTCCATGACGTGCACTACGAAGCGCTGGTATCGGATCCGGACGAGGGGATCGGACGCCTGCTCGCCGCTGCAGGGCTGGAGCCGGAAGACGCGTGCTACGCGTTCCACGAGACGGACCGCGCGGTACGCACCGCCAGCGTGACGCAGGTACGGAAGAAGGCCTACACCAGCTCCATCGGTCGATGGCGCCGGTACCGCCGCCATCTGGAGCCGCTCATCGAAGTGCTGCACGAGGGCGGCGTGCCGCTCCCGGCGGAGGTCAGCCCAGCGCCCGTTTGAGCCACGAGCGGACGTGACCTTCGTAGCGCTTCACCACCAGCACGTCCGCCGGTGAGTAGCGCGCCACCTTTTCGGGGATCTCCCCGAAGATGAGCTGACTCCAGAAGGGCTCCCGCGCCGCGCCGAGGACCACCAGATCGTAGTCGCGGCTCTCCTTCGCGATCCCGCCGGCGATGGATTTCGCCTCGATGACCTTGTGCTCCACCGGCACCTCCACCTCCAGACGCTCCAGCGTCTTGGCGATCCAGCGTTCCGCCTCTCTCCGCTCCTCGGCGGTGGCGTCGGGGCTCACCACGTAGCACGCCGTCACCGACATGCCGAAGGCCGGGGCCAGCGCGTTGAGCCACTCCGCCGCGAGGCGCGCGTGGGGGCCACCGGCGGTGGGGAAGAGGCACCGACGGGGCGGTTCCTTGCGGGTGGACTTGAGGACCGCCACGTCACACGGCGCGTGGCGGAGCACCTGGTCGGTGACCTCGCCGAAGATGCGGTCGCGCGTGTTGGTGTAACCCTTCCACCCCATCACCAGCACATCCGCCCCGTAGCGGCGGGCGCCGGCCAGGATGCCGTCGGAGGCGTGGTGCGCCACCACCAGGTCCGTATCCACCTTCATGCGGTGGGCGCCGGCGTAGTCGCGGGCGGCCTTCAGGATGGCCTCGCGGTGGTGCGCGAAGCGGAGTCCTTCATGGATGGGGAGCTGCCGGGGGACCTCCACCACGCTGAACGCCACCAGCGACCGCCGGCGCGCCTGCGCGATGGCATGCGCGTATTCCAGCAGGATACCCGCGGTATCGGGGTTGTGGATGGGTACGATGACCGTGTTCTCGCTGGGGACGGTGGGGCGCGGTGGGGCCTCCAACACCTGAGGTTTCACCGCAGCGGCCCGTTTCTCGAAGTAGGCGTAATAGAGGAGGAGCCCCGCCACGATCCAGCCGATGGTGACGTACCACGCCACCGGCTGGAAGGTGAACTGGTAGAGCGCCAGCGCCACGTTCAGCACGATCCCCAGGATCGGCACCACCGGGTAGAAGGGGACCCGGTACCGGCGGGGGATCTCCGGAGCCTTCCGGCGCAGCACGATCACCGAGAGGTTCACCATGGCGAAGGTGAGGAGGAAGATGAGACTTGCCGCCGAGCCCACCGCCTCGATGGGGAGCGTGAGCGCCATGGCCAGCAGAATCACCCCGGTCACGAAGATGGCGACGTGGGGGGTCCGCCGTTCGGGATGAATCCGCGCCACCGGCTCCGGTAGCCACCGGTCCCGCGCCATGGAGAACGCCACGCGGGACGACGCCATGATGGTTGCGTTGAGCGCCGACATGGTGGACAGCAGCCCTCCGAACACGATTACCGCCACGCCGAAGGCCGGCATGAATCCCTCCGCGGCGCGCACGATGGCCGTCTCGCCGTACTCGCCCAGGAACCGCCAGCTGGGTGTACCGTCCTCCGGGCGCACCGCCGCCAGCGAAACGAAGAGGATGAGGAGGTACATCACCACCGTGATGGCCAGCGCGATGAAGGTGGCTCGGGGGATGTTGCGCTCAGGCTCGCGGATCTCCTCGGCGACGGTGGCGATGAGGTCGTAGCCTTCGAAGGCGATGAAGGTGAGCCCCATGGCCACGATGACGCCGCTCATTCCCTTGGGGAAGAAGGGGTTGAAGGATGAGGCCACCTCCTCCGGGGTACCCAGCGCCTTGAAGCCGTAGGCGATGAAGATGAGGAGGACCACGATCTTCGAGACGGTGAGGACGTTCTCCGCCTTTCCCGTCACTTCGGCGCCTCGAGCGTTGAGCCGGATGAAGCCCGCACCCACCACCAGCGTCACCACGAGCCCCGCCAGGTGCTCACCCGTGAGGCCGAACACCTGCTCGGTGATCCCGGGGACGTACTTCAGGAAGAACTCCCAGAAGTAGCCGGCAAATCCCAGCGCGTAGAGGGAGCAGGCCACGGTATAGGCAAACCACAGGAGCCACCCTGCGGTGAAGCCCACCGCACCGGGGAAGGCGCGCCGCACGAAGGCGTATCCGCCGCCGGCCTCGGGAATCGCCGCCGCCAGCTCCGCATAGGCGAAGGCGGTGAGGAGCGTCACCACCCCGTTCAGCGCGAACGCCAGGATGGACGCCGGTCCCGACTCGCCCGCGGCGATTCCGGTGAGCACGAAGATCCCGGCGCCGATCATGGCGCCCACGCCGATCATGGTGGCGTCGAACAGCCCCAGGTCCCGTGCGAAGGTGGGCTGGCCGCCCTCCCGTGTGTTCGATGGAGAAGTCACGGGGGCGCACGATGGCGTGCCCGGGCTTCGGGTGCAACCTCCGGGTTGCGGATGCGCGTGGCGTGGTGCCAATTGGCGCACCCTGGATGCGCGAGAGGATCCACCCGTAAGGCGGAGTGTCGGGCCGATGTACGTCGACTTCCACAACCACTATTTCCCTCCCGAGTACCTGGACGAGATCCGCAAGGGGCCCAGCGCCTTCCGCATCACCGTCGACGAGGCCGGCAACCCGGTGCTCCATTCGCCGGGCGACTACAACGTGGTGGTGCCGGGGCACCGGGACCTGGACGTGCGGGAGGAGGTCCTCGACGCCGCCGATGTGCGGATGCAGGTCCTCACCTTCACCGCGCCGGGCACGAGCATCGAGGAACCGGCGCGCGCGGCGGAGCTGGCCCGGGTGGTGAACGACGCGCTGGCGACTGCGGTGCAGGCGCGTCCCTCCCGCTTCGCGGCGCTGGCCCACCTGCCCATGAACGCGCCGGAGGCGGCGGCCCGGGAGGTGGAGCGTGCCCTGGGACCGCTGGGGCTACCGGGGGTCATGCTCTTCTCCAACGCCGGCGGCGTGCCACTCTACGACCAGCGCTTCCGGCCGGTGTTCGAGCGCCTGAACGAGGCGGGCGCCGTGGTCTACATCCATCCCACGTACCCTGTGGGGGTGGAGGTCATGGAGCGGTTCATGCTCATGCCCATGGTGGGTTTTCTCATGGATACGACGCTGGCGGCGGCGGGACTCGTGTACTCGGGTGCGGTGGAGCGCTACCCGCGGATCCGGTGGGTACTGGCCCACCTGGGCGGCGCGGTTCCGTACATGGCAGAACGCTTCGATCGCGGGTACGATGCGTACTCTGAGTGTCGCGGATCTTGTTCGACGCGTCCCAGCGAGCTCCTCCGCACGTTCTACTACGATACGGTGAACTTCGACCCCGCCTGCCTCCGTCTGGCCATCGAGTTCGCCGGCGCGGAGCGCATCCTGGCGGGGTCCGACTACCCGCACATGATCGGGAGCCTGGAGAAGATGAAGTCCTCCATCGAGGGGCTGGACCTCACCCCGGAGGAGAAGGCGGGGATCCGGGGCGGGAACGCCGCCCGGCTCCTGGGTCTGGGTGGCGCCGCCGCACGTTGACGCCACATGGACGGCCACCCGGGAGCTTCAAGCTTGACGCAGAGGGGGCCGCCGGCTATCTCATCGCCACCCCCGACGCAGCGCCGCCCGCCCCCAGCCGGCGAATGCAGGCATGCACATCCTCCACTTCTCCCGGCGCTGTCCGCGCTGCGGCACCGAGACGCAGCGGGTACGGAGCCCGTGGTACTTCAAGCCGGCGAGGCTGCTCCTTCCGTGGTGGACGTCCACCCGCACATGCCTGGCGTGCGGGTGGCGCGGCCTGGTCTTCAAGTGGCCGGCGGTTCTTCGAGGGCGTAATTCGTCCTCAGGAACTCGGTGATGAACCGCGCCACCGCATCGATGTCCCGATACTTGAGGCCCACCAGCCCCCAGTAGGGCATGCCCGCCACGTTGCCAGTGAAGATCTGGCGGCGCAGCCCGATGGGGTCGTCGGCGAATCGCCAGTCCTTCCGGAGGAAGGAGGGCGGGCGGAGCGTGTCGCCGTTCAGGATGAAGCCGCCGTCCCCGCGGCCGGTGCTCCCGTGGCACTTGGCGCAGGAGATGGTGAAGACCACCGAGCCGCGCTCGGTGGCCTTGGCGGGCGACTCCCAGGTGATGGTGTCGAAGACGGTGGAATCGAAGACCTGAGCCGCCGCCATCACGGTGTCGGCACGTGCCGCGAGGGGGTCGGCGGCCTGCTGGGGCTCGTGCGACTGGCAGGCGGCGGTGGCCACCGCCGCCGCCAGCAGGCACATGGACGGACGGGTCATGCTGCACCTCCCTGGCAGGGACGATCGTGCATCAACGATGCCGGATGATCCCGAACCCCGCTGTCGGGGGAAGTCCGCTCTTGAGTGTGGGGCCCCCGACCCCCACGTTGAGCGCGGAGCCGACCCGAGCAGAGGAAGGATTGTCCATGACCCACCGCAACGACCGCTCACCGAGCCCCGAACGTGGGCTCCCCCGACGCGACGCCCTGAAGCTGGGGGCGGCGGGCCTGGGTGCCGCGGCGCTGGGGCGATTCGGCGGGCGGGACGGCGCAGCCGCATCTGCCGCTGAGGCCGCCTGGCAGGAGCGGCCTCACCTGGGGCCGGCCCCCGAAACGCCATACGCCGA
>WGEM01000235.1 GCA_015492755.1 Gemmatimonadota bacterium
CACCAGCGGGAGGCCCCGGTGATGGCGGTAGGCGTAGGCCGCCAGCGTGGGCATCTTCGCCACCAGGCGGACGATCTGCTGCCACCGGACGGCCGGGTCGTCGATCTGCTTCGCCTCCGGGTAGAAGGTGGAGAGCGCCGCCACCGAGCTGATGACCATCCCCATGGCGTGGGCGTCGTACCGGAACGCATCCAGGAGCTTGATCATGTTCTCGTGCACGTACGTATGCAGCGTCACGTCGCACACGAAGTCGTCCAGCTCGCTCTGCGTCGGGAGCTCTCCCTTCAGGAGCAGGTACGCCACCTCCAGATGCGTGCTCCGCTCCGCGAGCTGCTCGATGGGATAGCCGCGGTAGCGCAGGATCCCCTTGCCCCCGTCGATGTAGGTGACGGCGCTCCGGGTGGAGGCGGTGTTGGTGAAGGCGGGATCGTAGGCCATCATCCCGAAGTCGTCGTCGTGGACCCGGATCCCCCGCAGATCCATGGCCCGGATCACGTCCCCGTCGAGGATCTCCACGTCGTAGGAGCGGCCGGTACGATGGTCGGTGATGGTCAGCGACTTGGATCCACCGTTCCCGTTCTCACCCATGGCTCGCTCCTCGGCGGCGGGCCGCCCCCCGGCGCCCGACTCGGTTGGACTGATGGCATCAAGCCGATAATTATACCGACGCCGCTTCGGGGTCCCAAGGGCCGGCACCGCGGCCGGGACGCCTTGTTCGCCGGGAGCATGTGTCCTAGTGTGCCGTCCCGGACCTGGTGTGCCGTCCCGAACCCGGGGTGCCGTCCCCGGAGCCCGGCAGGCGCACCGGGATCGGACGATCCCCTCGCCCCTCCGGACCGGAGGACCGTTGACCGCGCCTCGCTCCCCCACGGACCTCCCGCCGGCGGCGCTGCGTGCGCGCGTGCCCGCACTCCTGCGGGATCCCTGGGTGGCGGTGGCCGCGCTCGTGTGGGTGGTCTTCGCCGCCGTGGCCACGCTCCCCCTCATCCCCGCCCCCGTCCGGAGCTACCTGGCGGACGGTCCGGGGAACGTGCCGGTGCTCCTGGTGGCCCTCGCCGCGGCCCTGGACCGGGCGCGCCGGGCGCCGGGGGTCCGGGAGCGGAGCTTCTGGCTCAGCCTGGCAGGGGTTCCCGCGGCATGGGTGGCCGTGCGTGCCGCCTACGAGCTCGTCCCCTGGGAGCGGTGGTCGCTCGGGTGGGACATGGCCACCGACCTCCTCTACCTGGTGGGGTACCTGGCGGTGGCCTTCGCGCTGGATCAGCGTCCGGACCGTCCCCGGCCGAGGGGTCTGCGAGCCCGGGTACGGGCGGTGGAGCGCGCCGGAGCCCTCATCGCCGTCTTCGCGCTCCTGGCCTACCTGGTGCTCATCCCGGGGGTGGTGGCGCCGGACCGCTATCTCGGGTGGGCCACGTCGATGGCCTTCTTCGCCCTCCTGGACGCGGGACTCCTCCTGGGCATCTGGTGGGCGCTGGAGAGCGACCCGCCCGGGCCCTGGCGCGCCACATACCTCTGGTTGGGCCTCACCTTCCTCCTGTGGCTGGTGGGCGACTCCGCGGAGGCGCTGAGCTATGCGGGCCTGCTCCCGCTGCCCGCGCCGGGCACGCCCCTGGAGCTCCTCTGGCTCGTGCCCGATCTCATCCTGGTCCTGGCCATCCGGGCGGGCGCCGCCGCCGGGCGCCCCACGGGAGCCGGGGCGGCGGCCGGGCCCGCGGCAGGGACGGCGGCCGTCCCCCCGCCCCCGGGAGTGGAGGGCGCCGCCGCCTCCGGGGCCCGCGCCGCCGGCGCGCTGGAGTCCCGCATCGCCCGCTTCACGCCGGGCCCGTACGCGCTGGTGGGCTTCACCCTCATGCTCCCCGCCCTCCACGCCGCCGTGGGAGTCATGGGAGTCCGGGAGCCGGCCCTCGCCCTCCCCCGGAGCATCCTGGTCCTGGCCGCCACCGCCATCCTTGCGCTCCTCCTGGTGTACCACCAGCGTCTCCTCCGCCGGGTGGCCGCCGTCCTGGACGAGGAGCGGCGCGCCGCCACCGAGCAGCTCCAGGTGGCCCAGCGGATGGAGGTGGTGGGGCGCATGGCCTCCGGCGTGGCGCACGACTTCTCCAACATCCTGGCGGTGATCGTCGGCCGGACGGAGCTCCTCCTGGAGGAGGGAGCCGTGGAGGGGGAGGTGCGGGACGATCTGGAGGAGATCGCCGATACCGCCCGCCGCGGCGGATCGCTGATCCGCCACCTCCTGGCGCTGGGCCGGGACAGCAGCGCGGAGATCACCACGATGGACCTCTCCGACGTGGTGGCGGATCTCCACCCCCTCCTGGTCCGGGTCCTCCCCGAATCGGTGCGCCTGACGGTCCGCGGCGCGGCGGTCCCCTGCCCCGTCCGGGCCGACCGCACCCAGATGGAGCAGGTGGTCCTCAACCTGGTGGTGAACGCCCGGGACGCCCTCCCCGACGGGGGCACCATCCTGGTCTCCACCGAGGTGGTGGAGGTGCAGGCCGCCCTGGCCGTGGAAGCGGTCCGTGACCTGGGGGAGCGCTGCGTTCGCCTGGCCGTGGAGGACAACGGGCCGGGGATCCCGCCGGAGCTGCGGACGCGGGTCTTCGAGCCGTTCTTCACCTCCAGGGAGGAGGCGGGGGGATCCGGGCTGGGGCTCTCCATCGTGTACGCCGCCGTCGCGGCGGCCCGGGGGCACGTGCGCATCGGAGAGGCGCCCGGCGGCGGCGCCCGGGTGGAGGCGTATCTGCCCCTCTCCCCCGACCCCGTCGAGGCGGTGCCCCGGCGCGCCGTGGAGGATCCGGGCGGCCGGCGGCAGACCATCCTCGTGGTGGAGGACGACGACTCGGTGCGCCGGACGCTGAACCGGATCCTGAGGCACGCCGGGTACCGCGTCCTGGACGCCCCCAGCGGCGCCGAGGCCCTCTC
>WGEM01000236.1 GCA_015492755.1 Gemmatimonadota bacterium
AGGGCACGCCGTGGTCCCGGAGCCAGGCGGCTACCTCGGCGCGGATCTCCGCCAGACGCTCCGGCGTACGCGCCTCGAAGCGCGCCACGATGACGGGCTGCGTGTTGGACGCCCGCAGGAGCGCCCAGCCGTCGCCGAAGAGCACCCGCACACCGTCCACGTCGATGACGTCGTGGCGCTCCCGGAAGTCGCGCACCGCCTCCTGAACCACCGACCACTTCTGCTCCTCGGTGACATCGATGCGGATCTCGGGGGTGGACACGTACCGGGGGAAGTCCGACACCATCTCGCAGAGGGTGCGGTCGGACCAGCTCAGCAGTTCCACCAGCCTGCAGGCGTCGTAGGGCGCATCGTCAAACCCGTAGTAGCCGTCGGCGATCATGATATGGCCGGAGAGCTCTCCCGCCACCAGCGCCCCCTCCTCTTTCATCTTCTGCTTGATGAGGGAGTGGCCCGTCTTCCACATGATGGGGATCCCTCCGGCAGCCTCGTACACCTCCGGCAGCGCCTGGCTGCACTTCACGTCGAAGATGAGCTTCTGGCCCGGCCCGTGTCGGCGCAGCAGATCGAGGCCGTAGATGAGGAGAAGCGTGTCGCCGCGCACGATTCCACCCACTTCGTCCACCGCGCCGATGCGGTCCGCGTCGCCGTCGAACGCCACGCCCACGTCGTGCGGTTCGGCGCGCACCCGGCGGATGAGGTCCGCCAGATTCTCGTCCACGGTGGGATCGGGGTGGTGGTTCGGGAAGGTGGGATCCGACTCGCAGTACAGGGGGGTGACCTCCACGCCCATGGCACGCAGGAGCGGCACCGCCACCAGCGATCCGGTTCCGTTGCCGCAGTCCACCGCCACCTTCATGGGACGGCGCAGCCGGAAGCGTCCCGCCACGTCCCGGACGTAGCGCTCCAGCACCTCCACCTCCTCGCGCCCGCCGTCACCGGAGGTGAAATCGCCCTCCTCGATGCGGCGCCGCAGGTCCTGGATGGCCTCGCCGTAGAGCGCCGAGCGTCCCAGCGACATCTTGATGCCGTTCCACTCCGGCGGGTTGTGGGAGCCGGTGATCTGGACCGCCGCGTCCGTCTCGAAGGTGACCTCCGACCAGTAGAGGGTCGGGGTGGGCACGGTGCCGACGTCCAGCACGTGGACGCCGGCGGCGCGCAGACCCGCGATGAGTCCCTCCGCCAGCTCCGGCGACGTGGTGCGATTGTCGTGCCCCACCGCCACCCTCGGCGAAGAGTCGGGCACGCGGCTCCGCACATACGACCCGAAGGCGCGTCCCACCGCCTCCGCCACGTCGGCGTCCAGATCCTGACCGACGATCCCGCGAATGTCGTACTGCCGGAAGATGTGCGCGTCCATGTTCACTCAGGCGGGAGTGGGGGAGGTTACGGAAGCAGCGCCGCCAACCCGCCACCCAGCGCACCCAGGCCCTGGACGCTGGCACGGGCCAGATCGAGGGCGGCGCCCGGGAAGATCCCCATGAGGAGGATGAGTCCCACCGACACCGCCAGCGCAAGGCGCATGGGCAGCGGTGTGTAGATGACGGCGTGCTCCTCCGGGCGATCCGCCTCCTTCATCCACATGAACCACGCCACGCGGAGGTAGTACCAGTACGACGCCACCGTGGTGAGCACGAGGATCACCGCCAGGTGCCAGAGTCCCGACTCGGCGGCCCCCTGCAGAAGGTAGATCTTCCCCATGAACCCGCCCGTGCCGGGGAAACCCGCCAGGGAGAGGAGGAAGATGGTGAGGAAGACCCCCAGGAGCGGCTGAGACCAGCCGAGACCGGCGTAGTCCTCCACGTGGAGACGCTCCTCCCCGTGATGCGCCACGGCGGTCACCACGGCAAAGGCGCCGATGTTCATGAGGGTATAGACCAGCAGATAGAAGAGCATCCCCGCCGCGGCGCTTTCATTGGCCGCCGCCAGCGCCACCAGGAGGTAGCCGGCGTGGGCGATGCTGGAGTAGGCCAGCATGCGCTTCACGTTGCTCTGTACCAGCGCCACCAGATTCGCCACCACCATGGTGATGGCGGCGAGCCACCACACCACGGGATACCAGGTGGCGTAGGCGGCGTCGAGCCCCACCAGGAAGACACGCAGGAAGGCCACGAAGGCCGCCGCTTTCACCGCCGCCGACATCCACGCCGTCACGGGGGTGGGCGCGCCCTCGTAGACGTCGGGTGTCCACATGTGGAACGGGACCGCCGACACCTTGAACCCGAAGCCCACGGTGAGGAAGACCACACCCAGCGCCACCCACATGCCGTTGGCCGTCCCGTCGGCGAGGGCCTCGGCGATGCGCGCCACGTTCGTGCTCCCCGTGGCGCCGTACAGGAGGGCGATCCCGTACAGGAAGAACCCGGTGGCGAACGCGCCCAGAAGGAAGTACTTGAGGCCCGCCTCGGCGGACTTCCGATCCCGCCGGTTGAAGGCCGCCAGCGCGTACACCGCCACCGACATCACTTCCAGCCCCAGGAAGATGATGATGAGGTCGCGGGCGCCGGCCATGAACATCATCCCCGCCGTGGCGAAGAGGATGAGGGCGTAGAACTCCCCCGCCTGGAGGCGCTGGCGGTACACGTACGCGAAGGAGATGAGGACCGTCACCGCGCCCGCCAGCAGGAAGATCCAGTTGGCGAAGAGCCGGAAGCGGTCCACCGCCACCAACCCAGCCTGGCCCACCTCGTGGACCCCGTAGAGCCATCCGTTGGCCCCCGCCGCCGCCAGGAGGCCCAGGAGGGTGAGCCACCCCAGGTCGGCGCCCGGCCCGAAGGCAGGGTCCCCCTGCGGCGGGTCGGCGCTGCGGAATCGGCGGGAGACACCGGCGATGAGGATGACCATCCCCCAGAAGCAGAGGACGATCTCCGGAAGGAGCGCCCACCAGTAGTGCAGCGAACGGCTGAAGTCGAGTTCCATGGGCTCGTCCGTCTATTCGTCCAGGTCGCCGGCCGCGCCCGCGTCCGGCTCCGTGCGTGCTGCGTCGTCCTGCCGGTGCACCCGCGCCGCGTCCCCACCGGCCGCCACGCGCTCCGCTGCCGCCGACACAGGCAGCTCCGCCCGGGCGGGCGCCACGGCCTCCACGCGCTCCAGCACCGCGCGCACGCTGGGCTCCATCCGCTCCAGGAACGGCGTCGGATGCCACCCGATCCAGATCATGAGCGCACACATGGGCGCCAGGATGGCGATCTCCCGCCGGTTGAGGTCCGGAAGCTCGCGGTTCTCCGGCTTGTCCAGCTCGTTGAAGAAGACCCGCTGCACCATGGGGAGCATGTAGTACGCGGCGAAGATCACGCCCGTGGTGGCCACCACCGCCACGGTGCGGTGCGTCTCGAAGGTCCCCAGCAGCGCCAGGAACTCGCCCACGAAGCCGCTGGTCCCGGGAAGCCCGATGGATGCCAGCGCGGTGATCACGAAGGCGGTGGCCAGCATGGGCGTCACCTTCGCCAGCCCTCCGAAGGCCTCGATCTCACGGGTGTGGCGCCGCTCGTAGAGCATCCCCAGCAAAAGGAAGAGTGCCCCCGTGCTGATCCCGTGGGAGATCATCACGATGAGCCCGCCCTGGAGCCCGTTCACCGTCAGGGCGAACACGCCCAGCACCACGAAGCCCATGTGCGCCACCGAGGTGTAGGCCACGAGCTTCTTGGCGTCGGGCTGCACCGCCGCCACCAGCGCCGTGTAGATGATGCCGATGGTACCCAGCACCAGCATCACCGTCACCACCGTGGGGTGCTGCGCCGCCTCCGGGAAGAGGGGCAGCAGGAACCGCACGAAACCGTAGGTGCCCATCTTCAAGAGCACCGCCGCCAGAATCACGGAGCCGGGTGTCGGCGCCTCCACGTGGGCATCCGGCAGCCAGGTGTGCAGCGGGAAGACGGGGACCTTCACGCTGAAGGCCAGCGCGAAGGCCGCGAAGAGCCAGAGCTGCTCCGTGCCCGTCAGCGGCACCTGGAGGATGTCCAGGTACGAGAAGGTGGGGAAGCCCAGCGCCGTCTTCGCCTTGAAGAAGAGGTACAGGATCGCCACCAGCATGAGGAGCGACCCGAAGGCGGTGTAGAGGAAGAACTTCACCGCCGCGTAGATCCTGCGCGCGCCGCCCCAGACGCCCACGATGAAGTACATGGGCACCAGGGTGAGCTCGAAGAAGACGTAGAAGAGGAAGAGGTCCGTGGCGACGAAGACCCCCACCACACCCGTCTCCAGGAGGAGCATCAGGGCGTAGAAGGCGCGCTCGTGCTTCTTGATGTAGTTGAAGGAGCCCAGGATGGCTACCGCGGTGCTGAAGGTGGTGAGCAGCACCATGAAGAGGCTGATCCCGTCCAGCCCCAGCGCGTAGCTCACCCCCCAGGCCTCGATCCACGGCACGCTGGAGGTCATCTGGAAGCCCGCCTCGGCGGGGTCGAACGCCCACCAGAGCCCGAGGCTCAGCACGAAGAGCCCCAGCGCGTACCCGAAGGCGACGAGCTTGGCGCGCGCTTCAGGCACCGCCAGCACCAGGGCCATGCCCAGGAGCGGCAACCAGACCAGCGCGTGGAGGATCCAGTCGGTGTAACCCATCGCGTCGAGAAGGGCGGTCATGGGCGGCACCTCAGAGGAACGTGGCGCCGAGGATCACGAGGACCCCGACGGTGAAGACGAAGGCGTAGGTGTTCAGCGTCCCGGTCTGGAACATGCTCACCACGAAGCCCACCCCGCGTGCGGCCCATCCCAGGCCGTTCACCAACCCGTCGATGACCAGGCGGTCGATGATGCGCCAGCAGAAACGACTGAAGCGCACCACCGGCTGCACGATGATCCGGTGGTAGAGCTCGTCCACGTACCACTTGTGGTAGAGGACGCGACCGAAGCCCTCGGGCTCGGTGTCTTCCCGCGCCGGGACGACGGTCCAGCCCGAGACCACGCGCACCGCCACCAGGACCACGACCAGCGCCGCCACGGTGGAGATGAGCGCCCATGTCACCTCGCCGCCGCCCACCGGCGCGCTGTGCGCCAGCTCGCCCAGGTGCGCCTCCTGGATGTGCTGCGCCTGCTCCATCACCGGATGGAGCCACTCGTGCAGCCACCCGCTGGTGAGGCCACCCAACCCGAGGAAGGAGTGGCGGATCTCCTCGGGTACGTTCACCCAGCCGCCCACCACCGAGAGGACGGCCAGCACCGTGAGGGGGATCCACATCACCGGCGGCGCCTCGTGGAGGTGGCGCTCCTCCTCCTTCCCGGTTCGGTTCGAGCCGTGGAAGGTCATCACCATCATCCGGGTCATGTAGAACGCCGTGAGGAGCGCCGCCGCCAGCGCGATGACCCAGTACACGGTGTAGAGCGTGGGGTACGGGGCGTGCTCCGCTCCTCCGAAGGCCGCCGCCGACCAGATGATCTCGTCCTTGGAGAAGAAGCCGGCGAAGGGCCAGATCCCGGCGATGGCCAGCGTCGCCACCCACATGGTGACGAAGGTGACGGGCATGTGCTTCTTCAGCCCGCCCATGTTCCGCATGTCCTGCGGGTCGTCATGGCTGTGCGTGGCGTGGTAGGCCTCGTGCATCGCGTGGATCACCGCACCCGACCCCAGGAAGAGCAGAGCCTTGAAGAAGGCGTGGGTCATGAGGTGGAAGATCCCCGCGGCGTACGCGCCGACGCCTACGCCCACGAACATGTAGCCCAGCTGCGAGACGGTGGAGTAGGCCAGCACCTTCTTGATGTCGTACTGCTTGAGCGCGATGGTGGCGGCGAAGAGCGCCGTGAGCACGCCGATGCCCGCCACCGTGGCGCTGGCCACCGGCGAGAGGGCGAAGAGGACGCTGGAGCGCGCCACCAGGTACACGCCCGCCGTCACCATGGTGGCGGCGTGGATGAGCGCCGAAACCGGCGTGGGGCCCGCCATGGCGTCGGGAAGCCACACGTAGAGCGGGATCTGCGCGGATTTTCCGACGGCCCCCGCGAACAAAAGCAGGGTAATGGCCGTGGCGAGCGCGCCCCCGTAGGCGAGCACCTGGGGCGCTTCCTCAAAGATGTTCAGGTAATCGAAGGTCCCGAACGTGGCAAAGAGGAGGAAGAGCCCGATCATGAACCCGAAGTCGCCCACCCTTGTGA
>WGEM01000237.1 GCA_015492755.1 Gemmatimonadota bacterium
GTCCGAAGACGAGAGGCGGGCGCTGGTGGCGTCGCTGTACCGGGAGGTGGAGGGGTGAAGGGCTGGCGCCGGCTGCGGGTGGCGTGCTCCGTGACTGCCATCCTGACATGGACCGGGTGCACCATGATCGGAGCCCCGCGCCGGCCCGAGGCCGCGCCACCGCCGGATCACGGGCCGCTGGGCGCCGGCACCCGGGACGTGGCCTCCATCCTGGCCATGCCCGAACCCGAGCCCCGGGCGGAACCGCCGGCGGCCACTGGAAACATGGAGGCGTACGAGCAGGACGGACGCGTCTACCGCGTCCTGGAGACCTCGGAGGGCTACGACCGCCGCGGGGTGGCGTCCTGGTACGGAGAGCCCTTCCACGGCCGCCGCACCAGCAGCGGTGAGACGTACGACATGTTCGCCCTCACCGCGGCGCACCGCACGCTGCCCATCCCGTGCTACGTGGAGGTGACGAACCTGGCCAACGGGCGCCGCGTGATCCTGCGCGTGAACGACCGCGGACCCTTCCACGACCCGGATCGGCGCATCATCGACGTGTCGTACGCCGCGGCGGTGAAGCTGGGGATGGTGGGCACCGGGACGGCTCCGGTACGGGTTCGGGCGCTTCCGCCATACCAGACGCGCACCTCACGTTGAAACCCCGCGCGGGGGCAGGGGGTGCGCGCCCCCCCCGACGCGACAGTTCCGCCTGGAGACCTGAAGAATGGGTGCCGCCCCGGAACAATGCAACATAATATATCTTATACGAAGTAGCTACGGACGAGCCGGCGAGCCGACATCCCACACAGTCCACGGATCCGGGGCTGCAGCGCCTCCCTGCTCAGCTGCTCTGCGCCGTCCGCAGCTCGGCGATGCGCATCTCGATGAGCCCCCGGACCGGGTCGTTCTCCTCCAGCGTATTCAGCGCCCGCTCGTAGAGCTCGATGGCGCCTGCGGCATCGCCCAGCTGGTCCGCGCGGATCCGGGCGGCGGCGGCAAGGGCGTCCCGCACCTGGAAGTTCAGCTCGGAGCGATCCGCCACGCGGAGGTAGACCTCCACCGCGTCCTCCCACCGGCCCTCCTGTTCGTAGGCCGCCGCCAGGAGCATGGCAGCCTGGAACTCGATGGGCTCCCGGGGCGATGCGCCGATGGGCTCCAGCACCACCCGTGCCTGCTGGTCGTCGTCCGTGCGCAGGTAGAGCTCACCCAGGAGGAGGCGGGCTTCCGGCTCATAGGGGGTTCCCCCGTACTGCTCCAGGAAGGTGGCCAGCTCGCTCTTGGCGCCCTCCACGTCCTGCATGGCCAGCGACTGATGGATGGCCTCCAGCTGCTGCGCCGCCTGCTGGGTCCGTTGCGCCTGGAAGTTCCGGTAGTACACGATCCCCGCCGCGAGGATGCCCACCAGGACGAGCCCGATGACCACGAGCTGCTGGTTTCGCTTCGCCCACTCGCTGATCTGGAGGATCCGGGCGAGGAAGACGTCGTCCGGGTCGTGACTCACTTCGTGTCGCGCCCGGCGCGCGGCTGGATGACGCTTGGCCATGAGGGTCTCTACACGGGTGAACGAGGAGGCGGAGGGCCCGCCCGCAAAGCGCCGAAAGCTAGACGCGGCGCCGATTTCGGTCAACGAACGGGCGGGGCGTCGTCCGGTTCGTCCGCCGCGGGGTGCAGCCCCGCCAGCACCCAGAGATCGTGCGGCCGGCGGATCTGGAGAGCACCGCCGGCTCCCGTACCCAGAACGCCGTCGTAGATCCAGTCGTTGAGGAGCGTGGTGACGGTGGCCCGGTGCGCGCCCGCCAGGTCCGCCAGCACCTGGTGGGTGGGCCGCACGCCCAGCTCCACACCCCGGCCGGCGCGTTCTCCGCAGCGCTGCGCCAGATCCAGGAGCACGTCTGCCAGGCGCTGCGCGGCGGTGGGGCGCTGCGACCCTCCCGCCGCGTGGCGGAGGCGGTGGAGCTCGCGCTCCATCCCGTCCAGATATGCCTCGAGACTCAACTTGGCGGATTTGAGCGCGCGAAGGACCCGATCCTGCGGGAGCGGAAGCACCGTGCACGCCGAGCCCGCGACCGCGCTGTACCGACGGTGTCCGCGGGTGAAGGCGTCGTCCCCGAACATCTCCCACGGGAGCGCCACCGAGACGGTGCGCTCCCCCCTGCCCCGGCGCATGGCGGGTAGCGAGAGCCGGACGAAGCCCCGGGTCACCAGGTAGACTTCCTGCGCCGGGTCGCCCGCGCGGTAGAGCACCGTCCCCTTCGAGAGCGCGCGGGGGCTCGCCGCCCGGACCAGCCGGTGGATGGTGCGATCCCGGGCGGGCACCAGGCGGAAGGGCACGGCTCAGTCCCCCCCTGCGCGCAGCGGCACCGGCTCCGGCTCCCGCAGAACCGGCCGGCTGGCCAGGAACACCGCGAGCCCGATGAGCGGCATGACCGCCAGTGTCGCCGCGCGCGGGCCCACCGCGTCCGCCACTGCGCCGGGCGCCAGAACCGCCAGGGAGCCGGTGGCCCATGCCAGCCCCATGACGATGGCGGAACTCACCGCCGTGCCCGACGGGAGCATCTCCTGCGCCATCACCACGATGGGCGGCAGCGTGGCCATTCCCAGGAAGCCCGCCGCCGCCACCGCGAGAAAGCCCAGCCCGCTCCACGGACCCATCCAGAC
>WGEM01000238.1 GCA_015492755.1 Gemmatimonadota bacterium
GTGGTGACCTCCTGGCTCCGCGGCACCTGCCCCTTCTGGAGGGCATCGCGGCGACGTTTGGGCGTGGGCGCTTGTGTCTTTTCCTGGAAGGACTCGCTCATCAGGGACCTCCAGGAGCAGCGGGGGCGAGACCCCGCAGGAGCCCACCGGCGAGCTCGGTGTAGTCGCCGCCCCACCCGGCGAAGGCGGAGGCGACCAGCGGGAGCGCCGCCGCCAGCACGAAGAGGCCGATCCCGATCTGCATGGGGAACGCCACCATGAGGACGTTGAGCTGCGGAACCGTGCGGGCCAGCACGCCCAGCGCCACGTTGCCCAGGATCATGGCGGCGATGACGGGAGCCGCGATACGCAGACCGATCCAGAGAAGGGTGGCCCCCAGCGAGACGATGCCCGACACACCCTCGGCCCTCAGCGGCGCGCCGGACGGCACCAGCGCGTGCGACGCCGCCAGCCCCTCCAGGATCACCAGGTGTCCACCCCCCGCCAGGATGAGCGCCGTCACGAAGAGCCCCAGGAAGTGCCCCAGCACCGGAAGCTGCGTGGCGGACATGGGGTCTACCACGTTGGCACCGGAGAGCCCCATCTGCACCGCCAGCATGTCGCCCGCCGACTCGGCGGCGCCCACGAAGATGGCGGCGCCGAGACCCAGGGCGACACCCACCGTGAGCTCGGTGGCGACCCCTGCCGCGGTGAATTGGGCGTCAGGCGCCAGCGCGCGGGCCACCGGCCAGAGCGCCACCACCAGAAGGACGGTGAGCGCAGATTTCAGCGTCGCGGGCACGGCGCGGCTGGAGAAGAGCGGCGCCGTCCACACCACCGCGCTCACCCGCAACGCCAGGAGGCCCGTCACCGCGGCCTCCGCGGGCGTCATCAGCGTGAAGCCCTGGGTGCCCACGTCGCGTGCCTCACCCCACCAGCGACGGCAGGGAGCGGATGAGCTCCGTCGTGTATGCCATCATCGTCTGGAGCATCCACGAGAGAAGGATCAGGAAGACCGCCGCCACGGCGAAGAGCTTCGGCACGAAGGAAAGCGTTTGCTCCTGGATGGAGGTGACCGCCTGAAGGACGCTCACCAGCAGGCCCACGCCGAGCGCCACACCCAACAGCGGCCCCGCCAGGCTCAGCGCCATCATGAGCGCATCGCGGGCGAGATCCAGGACGAGAGCAATCCCCATCAGAAGCTCCGTACCAGGCTGCCCATCACCAGTGACCATCCGTCCACCAGGACGAAGAGCAGCAGCTTGAACGGAAGCGAGACCATCACGGGCGGAAGCATGAACATCCCCATGCTCATGAGCACCGAGGCCACCACCACGTCGATGACCACGAAGGGGAGGAAGAGCGCGAATCCCATCTGGAAGGCTCTCGTAAGCTCGCTGGTGACGAACGCCGACGTGAGGACCACGAAGGGTACGTCATCGACGGTCTCCGGTGGGGGCGCGTCACGCATCTCCAGGAAGGCCGCCAGATCCTGCTCGCGGGTGGACGCCAGCATGAAGCGGCGCATGGGAACCTCCGCGGCGCGCATCATCTGCAGCTCGTCGATCTCCCCCGCCACCCAGGGCGCCACCGCCTCGTCGTGCACCCGGTCGAAGGTGGGCGCCATGACGTAGCCGGTGAGGAGGAGCGCCAGCGCGGTGAGAAGGTGCGCGGGTGGGGCGGTCTGGGTTCCCAGCGCCTGCTTCAACAGGTGGAGCACGATGAGAATCCGCGCGAACCCCGTGGTGAGGAGGAGGAGCGTGGGGAGGAGCGTCATGAACCCCATGAAGAGGATCGTCCCCACCGGTCCGCTGATCTGGAGGCCCTCGCCGTCCTCGCCCCGCAGGCTCAGGGACATACGCGGCGCCGCCTTCAGGAGCGTCGCCACCGCGTCCGTCGCCGCCTCCTCCACCTGCGCATCCGGCTCCCCGGTGGGGGTGGGTGTCGTCTGCGCACCCGCCCTCACCGGTGACGCCACGAGGCAGACCCCCAGCACCAGCGGGAGCGCGCCCCGTGCCAGCGCGCGCCGGGCGCCCGCCAGGACGGTGTCGAAGAGCGGCACGACGGCGTCACCGCTGCCCGCCGGCCGGCTTCCGGGAACCGTCTCGTCGCCCGACTCCTCCACCTCGCCCAGGTGGGTCAGGAAGCGAACACCGCCCTCGCCGTAGCCGACGAGGAGCGTCCGGCCCTCCACCTCCAGCACCGCCACCCCCTGCTTCGGAGCCACCGGCACCCGGGCGGTGATTCGTATGGGCCTGCCACGCGGGGTCCGTCCAACCGCGCCGCCGCCCCACCGGCGCCAGGCCCAGAAGGCCACGGCCACGGTGCCCAGGACCAGCGCCAGCGCCGACATGACGGAGATCCAGGCCGGTGCGGTCAAGCGATGGCCTCCTCCGCCGCCGTTTCGGGGGTGAAGGGCGTGGGGCTCACGAGACGCGTGACCCGGACGCCGAACTGCTCGCCCACCACCACCACTTCACCTTCCGCGAACTTGCGATCTCCCACGAAGACGTCGATGGGCTCCCCCGCC
>WGEM01000239.1 GCA_015492755.1 Gemmatimonadota bacterium
GAAGGTCACCAGCGGAACCGACCCGGTGTAGGTCTTCTCCCGCTTCGCCACCACCAGCGTCGCGAAGAAGATCCCCACCACCAGGAGGGCGCCCACCGCGAAGAGGATGACGCCCAGGTAGAAGAGCGGGTGGGCCCGCAGCGGCACGTACGAGGTGAAGAGCACGTCCGCCCGCCCGGTGAACATGGTCCACTCCACCATGAGCGTGCCGATCACCATCAGGACGAATGCGCCCCAGGCCAGCTTCGGCGCGGCCACCCTCGAGTTGAGGAGGACCGCCGAGGCGAAGTACAGCACCGCCATCTCGAAGAACAGGATGAAGAAGATGAGCATGTTCATCCCGTGGATCGTCAGGACGCGGTAGAACGAGATGGCGTCCAGGAGGTGCACCGCCTGCCAGCGGGTGAGAAGCACCAGAATCGCGGCGATCCCGCCGATGAGGAGCGCGACGGTGGCCACGACCGCGTTGGCCTTGATGAGGGCGTCGGCGTCCCTGTGGACCTTGAGCCCCGTGGTGGGACAGGTACGGAAGGCGCCGGCCGGGGCGCCGGTGGTGGTGGTGCTCATCGGTCACCTCCTCGCGTGGCGGAAGCCGCGCCGTCCGCCCGGGCCGTCTGGGCGTCCACGACCACGATCTTGCCCACCATCAGGTGGTGGCCCACGCCGCAGAACTCGTTGCACACGATGCGGAAGTCACCCGCCTCGGTGGGGGTGATCCGCAGGCCGTAGTCGTAGCCGGGGACGACCTGAAAGTTCACGTTGAACGGGTAGAGGTTGAAGCCGTGGTTCACGTCCACCGATGACAGGTGGAGCGTGTACTGGGCCCCCTCTTCGAGCTGGAGCACCGGGGTCCACTGCCACATCTGACCCATCAGGTAGATGTCGCTGCCCGGCGGGGGCGCCACCACGGGGATCCCGTTGTCCGTGCCGATCTGGTAGTCCTCGATGAACTGCTGCACCCGGGCCCGGTACGCCTCGGGCTCCACCTTGGCCCGGATCCCGGAGGGGTTCTGTCCCCCCTTGAAGTGCCAGAAGGGCATCATGGCGAAGAGGACCAGGCTCCAGATGAAGGCGATGGTGAACCAGACCTTCTCGGAGCGGTGGGCCGGCTTCCACCACACGCCCGCGGGAGGGGTCACGCCGGTGGTATGCACGTCGACCTCCTATGGCAGGGTGGCGGTGGGCAGGGAGAGGATCTCCCAGATCCCCCAGAACGTGAACAGCACCAGCATCACGACCATGCCGACGACCAGGAGCAGGAAGGGCCGGTCGTAGAGCCGCTGAAAGAGCGGCACCTCCTCCCCGGCCTGCGCGCCCACGCGGGGTTCATCCATGGGAACCTCCATCCAGAAGGGAACTCACTGTGATTCCTCCTCCCCGGTCCGCCCGTCCGCCGTCCCGGGAGGAAGACCATCCACCGGCGCTCCGTTCTCACTCAGGTCCAGGAGCGTGGTGTGGGTCAGGAACTCGTGCAGCGCCTCCGACACGCCCCGCCAGCGGGCGTGCGCCGCGCAGGGCCGCTCATCGCTGCAGGTGGACCGTCCCAGGAGACAGCCGGACGTGGTGGCGATGTCGTCGAAGGGCCCGATGACGCGCTCCAGGGTGATGCGGTCCGGCGGCTCGGCGAGGACGAAGCCGCCCCGCGGACCGCGGGTGGACTCCAGGAGGCCGGAGCGGGCCAGGGCGTGGAGGATCTTGCTGAGGTAGTTGCGCGGAACGCCCAGCGCCGCCGCGATGTCGTCCACCCGCACGGGTTCCTGCGGATGGGCCTCGGCCAGGTGGAGCGCGGCCTTCACGGCGTAGATGGCGGTCTGGGAGAGGATCATGGACCTTGTCGGAGTCGGCGAACTTGCCCAAACTTACTAATCATCATGATGATATGATAATTCGGCCTACGCAAGGGCTCCCATGACCCTCCTCCTACGCCGGCTCACGGCCTCCCTCGAACGGGGCGCGCGGCGGCTCCTCGCCCGCGTCGACGCCGGCTTCAACCGTATCTACACCTGGCGGTACAACCCGCTGTATCACAGCGGGGCGCTGGTGGTTCTGTCCTTCGTCATCCTCCTCGTCACCGGGCTCTACCTCCTCCTCTTCTACCGCATCGGCTCGCCGTACGCCTCGGTGGAGCGGGTGACGGGGCAGGTCCTGGCGGGCCGGTGGATCCGCACCCTCCACCGCTATGCCTCCGACCTGGCGGTGGCGGCCACGGCCGTCCACGTCCTGCGCATGTTCGCCCAGAGCCGCTCCTGGGGCCCCCGCGTCCTGGCGTGGGTCTCCGGTGGGATCCTTCTGTTCGTCCTCTTCCTCTCGGGGTGGACGGGCTACGTGATGGTGTGGGATCCGCAGGCCCGCCTCCTGGCGGTGGAGGGCGCCCGCCTCCTGGA
>WGEM01000240.1 GCA_015492755.1 Gemmatimonadota bacterium
CCATCCTCTCCGGCATGGGCAGCCCCGTGGCACTCCTGGTGGGTGTGGGGCTCGCGCTGGTGGTGGGCGCGGCGGTGCTGGCCGCCTGGCCGGGGTGAGGGGGGGCGCGCCGGGCCGCGACAGGCTTCTACCCCCACATCGCCCGGAGCACGGAGCGTGCCCACTCCGGCGTCCGCCGGACGAAGTCCTCCATCCGCGCGATGCGGACGTGGTAGAAGCGGGCGTTCCACCCCTGGTAGACCGCTGCCACGGCGATGACGCCCACGTACATGGCGATGGAGAGGTCGCGGATGAGCCCTCCCAGATCGTCTCCCATGACCTCGCTCAGCTCGGCCATCTCCGGCGCGGGCGCGCGCGTCGCCCTGTAGATTCCCCAGAGCGCGGATCCCACGATGAGCGCGAGGAGCCCCACCTGGTTGCGCCAGAGGAGCTGCAGGCCGGAAACGTCGAACCGGGCCACGCGCTGACCTCCGACGAACTCGTTCCGCGCCACCACCGCGAGCCCCACACCCACCAGGAGTGCCACGGGGCTGCCCATGCCGGAGAGGATGGAGAGGGCGGCGAAGGTCCCGAAGACCCACGCGTTGACCCGGGCGAGGCGGGCCGCGGCCAGCAGGCTGCGCGCCTCTTCCGCCGCCTCCACCAGCACGCGCCGCTGGGCGTCACGGATGGGCGGAACGCCGTCCATCACCCTCCCTCCGGCGTCGGGGCTGAGGGGTTCGCGCTTCAAGTATACTCGGAGGGATCGGCGGGGGCGACGGTGTGGAGATGCGCCCGTGACGCCGGCGGCGTCCGATCCCCTGGAGCCTCGTGCGCGAAAGGCCCTGCAACCGTGTCCGGTCGCAGGGCCTCCGCTCCTTCATCGGGACGGCCGGATTCGAACCGGCGACCCCCTGAACCCCATTCAGGTGCGCTACCGGGCTGCGCCACGTCCCGTGTTGTGTCCCTACCCCCGAAAGGGCGGCAGGAGCCCCGGAGGTGGAGGGCGCTCGCCGCCCTGCCCGATCCGGGGCGGACAAAGGTAAAGCCGGGGCGCGAACGCCTCAACAGACGCCGCGCCCCGGCCGTCCACCCACTCCACCCGGCGCTGGCGCCGGCGGCCCGGCGGGCTTACTCCGCCGAGCTGCGCTCGCCGAACTGACGGTCCAGTATGATGAGCGCCGGCATGTGGTCCCCCGCCCTGCGGAGCTGATCCACCGCCAGCTCCGCCTGCGCCTCCTCCTCCACCTGCTCGTCGATGAACCACTGGAGGTGGAGCTCCGTGGGGTGGTCCTTCTCCTCCCGCGCCATCTCGTACAGCTCGTTGATCTTCGCCGTCACGTGGCGCTCGTGCTCCAGAGCCGCCTCGAAGACCTCCAGCGGCGTCCCGAAGTCCCGGCTGGGCGAGTCCACCGCGGGAAGCTCCACGTGGGCGCCGCGCTCCAGCAGGTAGTCGAAGAGCCGCATGGCGTGCCCCAGCTCCTCCTGGGCCTGGAGGCGCATCCAGTGGGCGAAACCCTCGAAGTTCTCCTCGGCGAAGTGCGCCGACATGGCGAGGTATGTGTAGGCGGAGTAGAGCTCCAGCCCGATCTGTTCGTTGATGGCCTTCTGCACCTTCTCGTTCATCGGTACCTCCTGGGCCGTCGTGTCCGTGAAACCGAAATCTAACCTCCGGCGTCCATGTACAGGAGAGCCGGCCGCAGGTTCACCCGCGCTCCGTCCCGCCGACTCCAGCATCGGAGATGCCTGATCCATGAGCCAGCTCCGGGAGACCCTCGAAGCCAATGCAGAAGCGGTGGACGCGCTGGTGGCGGCGCTCCGGCGCTGCAGTCCCGTCTGGCACGAGCCCCTCGCCCCCGGCAAATGGTCGCCCGCCCAGCTCGGCGAACACGTGGCGCGTACGCTCGACGAGGCCGCGAACGTGGTCCTCGGCCGTCGCACGACGCTCCCGTCGGTCCCCGCACTTTTTCGGCCGCTCGCCCGGATCCTCTTCCGCCGTGCCCTCCGCAAAGGCTCGCTCCCGAGGTCCCGCACGACGCCCGAGCTGGACCCGCAGGGCGGGCCGGAGACGCCGGAGGAGGCTGCGGGACGGCTTCAGACGTCGCTGCAGCGCTTCCGCGACTCATGCCTCGAAGCCCGCCAGGAGGGCGACCGCATCCGCCACCCCGCCTTCGGCAACGTGGCGCTGTCGGAGTGCGCGCGATTCGTGGCGCTCCACACCCTCCACCACACTCGCCAGCTCCCCGGAGGCTGAGCTCCTAGGAGCCTGTCCGAGTAAAGGAGTGGGCCGCGCACGTGGTGCGTTCGCGTGTTCAGTCGAGATAGGATGAGAAGGTCCGACCTCCGTAAGATCGAAGTCACCCATTGGGGGTGCTTCACAAGATCGACGGGCTCGGAGCCCAAAGACGGAGGTCGGACCTATGAGCAATGTAGTCCCTGAGACGACGGTTGGCATGGATCTGGGTGATCGCTACAGCTACGTGCACATCCTCGATGCCGATGGAGTGTGCGTGGAGGAGGGGCGTGTGCGCACGACGCCGGAGGCGTTGCGGCAGCGTTTTGCGGCGGTGCCCGAGGGGCGCGTGGTGATGGAAGCGGGCACGCACTCGCCGTGGGTGAGCCGCCTGGTGGCGTCTGTGGGCCATGAGGTGATCGTCGCCAACCCGAGACAGCTGCGTGCGATTTACGACAACGCTGCGAAGTCGGACCGGGTCGATGCGGAGTACCTGGCGCGCATCGGACGCCTGGACCCGAAGCTGCTGCGCGGGATCGAGCATCGGGGGGAAACAGCGCAGGCGGACCTGGCGGTGATCAAGTCGCGGGATGTGTTGGTGCGGACCCGGGCGCGCCTGGTGAGTCACTGTCGCGGGGTGGTGAAGGCGTTGGGTGGACGGCTGCCGCAGTGCTCGACCGCAGCATTCCATCGCAAGGCGTGGGAGCATATGCCGGCAGCGCTGGAGCCGGCGCTGGCTCCTGTCCTGGAGTTGCTGGAACGGATCACGGCCCAGATCCGCGCCTACGACCGTAAGCTCGAGACGCTGGCCAACGAGCGCTACCCCGAGACAGGGAGGATGCGCCAGGTGAGGGGCGTGGGGGCGGTAACCTCGCTTGCCTACGCGCTGGTGATTGAAGACCCGTCTCGCTTCCGCACGAGTCGCAGTGTCGGGGCCTGTGTGGGGCTCACGCCGCGACGTCGTGATTCTGGCGACAGTGAACCACAGCTGCGGATCACCAAGGCGGGCAACCCGCTGCTGCGTCGGCTGCTGGTCCAATCGGCGGCCTACATCATGGGTCCCCACGGACCGGACTGTGACCTGAGGCGCTACGGCGAACGCATCGCTGAGCGGGGAGGCAAGAACGCACGCAAGCGCGCTCACGTGGCGGTGGCCCGCAAGCTCGCCGTGCTCTTGCACCGGCTCTGGGTCAGTGGGGAGGCCTACGATCCCCTTAGAAACTCGAACCGGGCGGCTGCCGCAACGGCCGCCTAAGACGAAGCAACGACGAACGGAGGTCAGCATAGACCACGGGACAACGACCCATACCGCACCGTCCGGGCGACTGCGCGTCGCTCCTCATCGCGCCGCATCGGCGACGTCGAAGGCGAGATTGCAGCGTCCACCCCGACGGACCTCATCATGCACCGCGCCGTTGATCGAGGCGCAACCGAGTGCGAATGGCAGCATCGCGTTACGGGTCGGAGCCCCGTTGGGCGCCAAGTCGCCCTTGACTAGACCTTCTCATGGCAG
>WGEM01000241.1 GCA_015492755.1 Gemmatimonadota bacterium
ACAGGCGAAGGAGGGTTTCGTAGCGCTCCAGGCGCCGCACCGCGCGCTCCCGTTCCCCGGCGGCCACGAGTGCCTGCACCGAGGCCCGCACCACCGCCTCCTCGTCCGGGGCGATACGGTCCAGCTCGGTGGCCAGCTCCAGCGCCGAGCGCACGCGACCCCGCTCCAGATCGCGGGCCAACCGGTCCAGTCCCACGGTGAGGGCGGACTCCCGGTACCACGTGCGCTCGCGGCTGAGCCACTCTTCCAGTGGGCCTGAGCCGGACACGCCGAGCCCGGCACAGAACTCACCCCTGTAGAGCGTGAGCGCCCGGCCCACCTCGCCGGCTCTTACCGCTTTCCGGAACCGGGCGGCGTCACAGCGAACCACCTCCTCGTCGACGGCCACGTGGGTGCGGCCGACACTCAGGAGCGCGCCGTCCCCCAGGATATCTCTCAGATACTGGAGACTCTTGTTGAGCGCGTTTCGCGCCCTGTGCTCGTCGAGTTCGGGCCAGAAGACGCCCATCAAGGTCTGTCGCGACACGGCGTCCACCCCGTGCCCCGCCGCGACGTAGACCAGAAGCGCCAGGCGCTTGGGCTGGATCGTCGATGGCGGTCGGACGCCATCGCGCGTCACCTCGACGAGTCCGAACGTGCGGAGCGCGATGGACATGGAGCGCTCTCCTGGGGCGGAGCGAACGGGGCAGTGACCGAGCGGGGTGTGCAGAGTACGGGCGCGAGGCCGTCTTCGCCAAGTCCGGGAGCCGTGCCGCCCCCGGTGCGCAGTCCGGATCAGATCAGAACGGCACCCCCACCGCCTCGCACAGGAAACGCATGAAGGGTGAGCCGGCGCGGAACACCTCCGCCAGCCGGTCCGGGAGGTCACGCCGGGTGACGAAGGATTGGGTGAGGGGGCGCACGGCGGTATAGTCCTTCCACTTCAGGTCCTCCACCAGCGGGTGTGCCGGATCGAACCCCCTGGGCGGGCGCACGAGGCGATCACCGGAGAGCTGCAGCGTGGCGCGGAACCGCTTCGAGCGCGTGGCCCTTTTCCACGCGGCGGGCTCGGCGGCGATGCGCTCACGGATGGCGCGCAGCGTGGGAGCGTCCGGGTGCCAGATGCCCAGCCCGGCGAAGACGTGTCCCGGCTCGATGTGGAGATAGTAGCCCGGCGCGTGCACGTCCTTCGCGCGCTCGTGGCGGAAGTGGATCCCCACGTGCGTCTTGTACGGCCGCTTGTCCTGCGAGAAGCGGACGTCGCGGTGGATGCGGAAGAGGGAACGCGGTGTGGCCAGGAAGTGGAGGCTCAGCGCGCGGAGGCGCGGCGCGAAGGCCTCGATGAATGCCAGCGCCGGATCGCGCACGTCCGCCTCGTACCGATCCCGGTTGGCCTGGAACCACCCGCGGTCGTTGTGGGCTGCCAGGTCCTTGAGAAAGGTGAAGGTGCGGGGGGGAACGTTCACGGCGCCCTCACGGGTAGAGGCGTTCGCTCCGCCACCCGCCGCCCTCGGCGTGGAAGACCAGGCGGTCATGGAGACGGTCGGCGCGCCCCTGCCAGAATTCGATACGCACGGGGCGGATCCGGTATCCGCCCCAGAAGGGAGGGAGGGGCACCTCCTCGCCGGGGAAGCGCTCCTGGTATTCCTTCACACGGCGCTCCAGCTCGCTGCGGTCCGGGAGCGGCTCGCTCTGACGCGACGCCCACGCACCGATCCGACTCCCCCTGGGCCGGGTGCGAAAGTACGCTTCGCTCTCCTCACGGGAGGTGCGCTCCACCGACCCGCTCACCCGGACCTGACGCTGGAGCACCGCCCAGTGAAAGCACACCGCCGCACGGGGATTCGCGTCCAAATCGTGCGCCTTCTTGGACCCGTAGTTCGTGTAGAACACGAACCCTTCACGGTCCACCTTCTTCAGGAGGACCATCCGGACGGACGGCTCCCCGTCGGGCGTGGCGGTGGCCAGCGCCATGGACTCGGGCAGGAGGATGCCCGAGTCCTGCGCCGCCTGAAACCACTCTTTGAAGAGTTCGATGGGATCGGCGTCGTCCGCCGCCTCGGGGAGGCCTTTCGCCACCCCCTGACCCAGCGTCAGCGCCGTCTTCACCACGTGTTTGAGAGACATGCCGACGAAGGTGTCGGAGCCGGACCCCCACCACAAGTGGCGCAGCCCGGAGCCGTTGACGCACCACGTGGGACGGGGTTAAGCTGAGTGGTACGGGCTGACCCCCTCCCCCCTGGGGGGGGATGTCGGAGAACCGGCGGACCCCGACGGAGGTCACGGGGATGGCGGAGGAGCATACCGCGATGAACGCAGACACGTCTACGGGGGAGGGCGGATCTGACGGCCGGGACCGGGCCGACGTCCACACCCGTGACCTGGTGAAGCGGCTCAGGAGCATCGAGGGCCACGTCCGCGGCATCCAGCGGATGGTGGAGGAGGGTGCGTACTGCATCGACGTGGTGAACCAGATCCTGGCGGTGCAGAAGGCGCTGGGGAAGGTGAGCGGGATGGTGCTGGACCGGCACCTCCACCACTGCGTCATTCAGGCCATCCGGGGGCCGGACGAGGCTGCCCGGGAGCAGGTGCTGGGCGAACTCATGCAGGTGTTCCAGGCGAGCGGCCGCTCCTGAGCGCCGCGTCGCCCTGCGAGACAGAGGAGAGGAGGCACACCATGGAGCAGAAGACGGTGGAGATTCCCAACATCAGTTGCGGGCACTGCGTGGCCACCATCCAGCGCGAGGTGGGGGGGCTGCCCGGTGTTTCGGAGGTGAAGGGTGATCCCGCGACGAAGCGCGTGACGGTGTCGTGGGACCCCGAGACCACCGACTGGGTGGTGATCGAGGAGACGCTGGAGGAGATCAACTACCCGCCGAAGAAGGACTGAAGGGGCGACGGATGCCTGAGCGCACGCCGGAATCGGGAGCCGGGGAGCGGACCCGCGGCGGCGCGGTGTCGGAGACGACGCCGCTCCGCGAGATCACACTCCCCATCACCGGCATGACGTGCGCCAACTGCGCCGCCACGGTGGAGCGCACGCTGAAGAAGCTCCCGGGCGTCGCCGACGCGGCGGTGAACTACGCCACGGAGCGGGCCACGGTGCGCCTCGCCGGTCCCGATGTGGATGTGGACGATCTGGCGGCGGCGGTGGAGCGGGTGGGCTACGGCGTGATCCTCCCATCGGAGGGGGAGGGCACCGTCTCGGACGCCGAAGCGGAGGCCCGGCGTTTCGAGCTCGCCCACCAGCGGCGCACCTTCCTGGTGGGTGTGGCCTTCTCGCTCCCCCTCTTCGCGCTGAGCATGGCGCGCGACTTCGGGCTGCTGGGCTCGTGGGCCCACGCGCCGTGGGTGAACTGGCTCATGTTCGTGCTGGCCACCCCCGTGCAGTTGTACGTGGGCTGGGACTTCTACGTGGGAGGCTGGAAATCCGTACGCGCCGGCTCGGCCAACATGGACGTGCTGGTGGCGCTGGGCTCCAGTGTCGCCTACGCCTACTCCGTGGTGGTGACGGTGGCGCTCTCGCTGGGTGTCACGGCGTGGGGCGCCCACGTGTACTTCGAGACCGCGGCGCTCATCATCACGCTCATCAAGCTGGGGAAACTCCTGGAGGCGCGCGCCAAGGGCGAGACGAGTCAGGCCATCCGGGAGCTCATGAGCCTGCAACCGGACACCGCGAGGGTCCTGCGCGACGGCGTGGAGGTGGAGGTGCCGGTGCGGGAGGTCCGGGTGGGCGACATCGTCTCGGTGCGGCCCGGCGAGCGGATCCCGGTGGACGGGGTGGTGGTGGAGGGGCACTCCACGGTGGATGAGAGCATGCTCACCGGCGAGAGCATGCCCATGGAGAAGGGACCCGGCGACGAGGTGGTGGGCGCCACCGTGAACCGCACCGGCGCGTTCCGCTTCCGCGCCACCCGGGTGGGGGCCGAGACGGCGCTGGCTCAGGTGATCCGGATGGTGCAGGAGGCCCAGGGGAGCAAGGCGCCCATCCAGCGGCTGGCGGACCGGGTGGCGGCGGTGTTCGTGCCGGCGGTCATCGTCATCGCCGTGGGCACCTTCCTGGTGTGGTGGCTGGTGGTGGGAGCCGGCTTCACGCCCGCGCTCATCCGGATGGTGGCGGTGCTGGTCATCGCGTGCCCGTGCGCGCTGGGCCTGGCCACGCCCACCGCCGTGATGGTGGGTACCGGCCGGGGTGCCCGGATGGGGATCCTCTTCCGGAACTCCGAAGCGCTGGAGCGCGCCCGCGACGTGGAGATCGTGGTGCTGGACAAGACGGGCACCCTCACCCGCGGAGAGCCGGTCCTCCGCTCGGTGCACCCGCGCTCGGGG
>WGEM01000242.1 GCA_015492755.1 Gemmatimonadota bacterium
GTCCGCCTCCTCGCTCCCCACCATGGCAGCGGCGAGTGTCGCGGCGTCCACCTCGTGTCGGGGCGCCGTGAGCACGGTGCGCCCACCCCGGAGGACCGTCACCCGGTCCGCCACCGCCAGGATCTCATCCAGCTTGTGCGCCACCAGCGCCACCGCCCTGCCCTCGCGGGCCAGCGTACGCAGCAGCCCGAAGAGCCGCTCCACCTCCTGGGGCGCCAGCACCGCCGTGGGCTCGTCCAGCGCCAGCACGCGCGGGCTCCGGAGGAGGACCTTCAGGATCTCCACCCGCTGCCGATCCCCCACACCCAGCGCCTCCACGGAGACGTCCAGCGGAACCGTGAGTCCGGTACGCGCCGCCAGGGTGCGGGCCGCGGCGCGAACCTCGTCGAAGGGCAGACGCCATCCGCCTGCGGCGCTCCGGCGGCCCAGCGCCAGGTTCTCCAGTACGCTCATCGGCCCCACCAGCCGGAAGTGCTGATGCACCAGGCCGATCCCTGCCGCCCACGCCTCCCGCGGAGAGCGGAACCGGGTGGGGGCTCCATCCACCACGATCTTCCCCGACTCCGGCGCCAGGAGCCCCGCCAGAACGCCCAGCAGGGTGCTCTTCCCCGCCCCGTTCTCACCCAGGACGCCGTGCACCTCCCCGGGCCTGAGTTCCAGCCCGGCACCGTCCAGAGCCAGATGCGAGCCGTACCGGAGACGGATCTCCCGCAGGGAAACCAGCGGTTCGCTCATGCTCCGGGCTCGGGGCCCTCCACGAAGGGGATCCTCGGCACCTCCAGCGCACCGGAGAAGATGGCCTCCCGCGCCTCGTCCACCGCGCGCACGAGCTCGGCGGGGATCCGATCCAGCAGCGCGGGATTGAAGACGAAGTCCACCACCCCGTCGTCACCGCCCGCGTACACCGGCGCCCCGCCCAGCGCGCCCTCCTGCCAGAGCTGGACCGCTTCCAGGAACGCCTGGGGGATCCGGATGACGGCGGAGCCCAGGATCACATCCGGAGCCACATCGTTCTGATCCCGGTTCATCCCCAGCGCCCACACCCGGCGTCCCCGCGCCACCGCTTCGCGCACCGCCTGGAAGACGGCAAAGGAGGCCGCATCCAGATTGTGCATGAGGACGTCGGCGCCCTGGCCAAGCTGCGCCACCGCCGCTTCCTTCGCAGCGCCCACGTCGTCCCAGCTTCCGGTGAAGGTGGTGAGGACGCGCACGTCGGGCCGCATGGCCCGCGCGCCCGCCTCAAAGGACAGGAACGTCCCCTCCACCGACGGGATTTCCACACCGCCCACCAGGCCCACGGTGCCCGAGCGGGTCATCCCGCCCGCCACCATGCCGGCCAGGTAGGTGGCTTCCTCCAGCTGGAAGATGAGGGGCACCACGTTGCGCGCGTAGCGCCCTCCGCCGCTCACGATGATGGTGACGTGGGGAAAACGGGCACCGGCGCGGATGGCGGCGTCCTGGTACTCGAAACCGTGGGCGAAGATGATGTCGTATCCGCGGGAGGCATACGCCTCGAACGCCTCGTCGAACTCGGCGGGCGTGCGGGTGAGCTGGTGGCTCACTTCGGCGCCCAGCGAGTCCCGCAGGAGCATGAGTCCTTCGTACGCGCCGGCGTACCATCCGGCGTCGGACACGGGACCGGAGGTGAGGAGCGCGATGCGCAGCACGCCGTCGGCGCGGGGGTCGGGGGCGTCACGCCCGCCGCCACACGCCGTCACCGACGCCAGGACCAGCAGGAGGCCCCCCACGAGGCGGGGCAATCCGAGCGACGGGTGCACGTAGGTTCTCCTTGATTTTCAACACGGGGTCGGGCATATGGAGGCAGTCTGCCGCCAGGGGCGGCTCAAACGAATCACCTGAACCACGGGATGTCCATGGCGACGCAACCATCTTCGGACCGAGGCGTGTGGAGCGGCAAGCTGGGCTTCGTCCTGGCGGCGGCAGGTTCCGCCATAGGATTGGGCAACATCTGGCGCTTCCCCTACATGGCGTCCGAGGGCGGCGGCGGGATCTTCGTGCTGGTCTACCTCATCTGCGTCCTGGCCATCGGGATTCCCGTGCTCTTCGCCGAACTCTCCATCGGACGCGCCACGGAGCGTAATCCCGTGGGCGCCTTCAAGGCGCTGGCTCCCGGTACGCTCTGGCCGGCGGTGGGCGGGATGGGCGTCCTGGCGGGGTTCGGGATCCTGGCCTTCTACTCCGTCATCGCCGGCTGGACGGTGGGCTACCTCTGGATGGCGCTCACGGGTGACTTCGGGCCGGGCGTCACCGCCGAACAGAGCGCGCAGATGTTCACGGACCTCATCGGGAGCCCCGGACCGGCGCTCCTCCTGACGGCCTTCTTCCTGGCGGTGACCGCCGGCGTGGTCCGGGGCGGGATCGCGCAGGGGATCGAGCGGGCGGCGAAGGTGCTCATGCCCGTGCTCCTGTTCGTCCTCATCGTGCTCCTGGTCCGGGCGGTGACGCTGCCGGGTGGCCTCGACGGCGTCAGCTACTTCCTGAAGCCCGATCTCTCGGAGCTGACGCCCACCGTGCTGGTCACCGCGCTGGGACAGGCCCTCTTCTCGATGTCGCTGGGGATGGGCGCCATGATCACGTACGGATCCTACTTCCCCAGGGACCAGAGCCTTCCCTTCGCCGGGACCACCGTCGCCCTGGCGGATATGGGCATCGCGCTCCTGGCGGGGCTGGTGATCTTCCCGGCGCTCTTCTCGGCGGGGATGGATCCCCAGGGCGGGCCGGGGCTGGTCTTCGTGGTGCTCCCCACCGTCTTCGCCAACATGCCCGCCGGCGGACTCTGGGCGGTCCTCTTCTTCGGCTGCCTGGCCATCGCCGCGCTCACCTCCACCATTTCGCTCCTGGAGGTGGTGGTGGCCTACTTCGTCGACGAGCGCGGGTGGTCGCGAAACAAGGCGGCCATCAGCGTGGCGGCGGCGTGCTTCCTCCTGGCGGTGCCGTCGGCGCTCTCCCAGGGCGCCAGCGCGTGGCTCACCGAGTTCGGGTGGCTGGACATCCAGAACATCATCTGGGGCAACTACGGCCTGAGCGTCGGCGCGCTCCTCATCTGCCTCTTCGTGGGCTTCAAGTGGGGCCCGGAGAAGATGCTGGAGTACGTGGAGCTGGGCGGGAACCGGGTTCCGGGCCGGGGTGTGCTGGCCTTCGTCATCCGCTACGTCTGCCCGCTGGCCATCGCCACGGTGCTGGCCTTCATCATCATCACGGGGCAGTACTTCTGACGGAGCGACCGGCAGGGAGGGATGACGCGCCGGTGGTGCCCGGATCCCCCGGCGTGCGGCGACCTGTCAGTGCGCCAGCGCGTGCCGGATGGCGCGCTCCAGATCGGCGGTCTCGAAAGGCTTGGAGAGGAAGCCCACGCCGGGGAGCTGTGCGGGGTCGATCCCCCATCGGTATCCCGACATGAGGACGACCGGATAGTCGGGGGCGAAGCTCCACACCTGCCGTATGAGTTCCAGGCCCGTCATGCCCGGCATGCGCTGGTCGGTGAGGAGGAGGCGGAACTGCGAGGGGTCGGCACGGAGGAGCTCGAGGGCGTCGCGCGGATCCGTCCGGCCAGCGGCGTCAAAGCCCAATCGTTTGAGCGCCAGCGCCACGTACACGCAGACGTCGGGCTCGTCGTCCACCACCAGGACCTTTCCGCCTCCCAGCGGACCGGGGCCCTTCGAGCCCGGTCCCGGACGCCAGAACTCCGACGCACCGGTCGCACCACTGGCGCCGTAGGTACCCGGCACGCCGGGTCCGAATCCGTCCACGCCAACCTCTCCTGACAAGGCGAAGCGGGGCCGCCCACCCCGTAGGGCGGACGGCCCGCGCGACGAACAGGCCGCTGGACCCCACACATCCATGTTTGCGACCTGCTGAACAGTGTCGTCCGCGCCGACGGAAACTTGAGCCACGGCGGCGCGCGACGTCCTCCCCCTTTGCCGCGCGGCCGCACGGCGGCACTTTTCAGGTCCTGCGGACGATGGCACGGAGCCGGTACACGGATGATCAGAGACCTCCTGGAGCGACCCATCGAGAAGCGGCCTTCGACGCTCCGCTTCGAAGGCCGGATCCTGTACCTGGTGGACGACGCGGAGCTGATGCGGAAGCAGCTCTACGAGGGTGTGGAGCTGGAGCTCACCCCCGAGCTGCGGGCGCTCCTCCGGGACCAGATCTCCACCGACGAGATCACCCCGGCCTACATCTGCTTCTACTACGACGAGACGCTGGGCCGCTTCCCCTACCTGGGCCTCCGCACCACCAACCGCACCGCCGGGGAGACGGAGTACCCGGTGGAGCCCGACGCGGTGCGCAACGGGGGGTTCGTCTGCTCGGCGGCGGGGAAGCGTCGCGGAAAGGGGAGCAGCCGCGAAGCCAGCCCCTACGCGGAGCTCCACGCCGGCATTCGCGTGGTGGTGGCCGAGAGCATCGAGCGCATCTACAACGAGAACTGCCAGAACCTGGGGCTCCTCACCACCACCGACTTCTCCATCATCGAGCGGATCCGGTCGGGCGAGGAGATCCCGCTGGCGGTGTTCACCGAGGGCACCGACGAGATCACCCGCCAGATCATCGAGTACGGGGGCCTCTTCGAGTTCAACGTGGCGCGGCTCCAGGGAAAGGTGACCATTCCCGTCACCGCGGCGCTCCAGGAGGGCGCGCCGGAGCGTCGCCCCATGACGGTGGCGGAGAAGATCTTCGCCACGCATCTGGTGCGTGACGCCGCGCGCGGCGAGGTGGGGGTGCCCTGGGTGGAGCCCGGAGACGCCGGCTTCTTCCGCACCGACATCCGGTTCAGCCACGAGTACGTCACGCCCATGGCGTCCATCTTCTTCGAGGAGAAGGTGGGGCCCGACGCCCGGGTGGTGGACCCCGACTCCATCCTCTTCTTCCGCGACCACCTCACCTTCCTGGACAAGGTGATGAGCCAGGAGCGCATCGAGCAGGGGCTCCTGGAGGTGGCGAAGGAGCTGGAGGAGCGCCAGCGGCTCTTCGCCGAAAAACAGGGCGTCAAGCTCTACGGCGAGCAGATGGGTCACCAGCTCGGCTCCCAGGCCATCTGCCACTCCAAGATCCTGGAGGAGTATGCCGAGCCGGGGATGCTCATCGTGGGCACCGACTCCAACACCCCCCACGCGGGGGCCATCGGGGCGGTGGCCTTCGGGGTGGGCACCACCGCCATCTTCAACGCCTGGATCACCAAGGACGTGCGGGCGGCGGTGCCGCCGTCGTTCAAGGTGGTGGTCTCCGGCACGCCGGCGGAGAACGTTACGGCCAAGGACTTCATGCTGGAGATCCTCCGCCACCCCTACATCCGCGACGGCCACGCCATCGGCCAGATCGTCGAGTACGCCGGCGAGGCGGTGGAGGCGCTCTCCATCGACGAGCGCGCCACCATGACCAACATGGCCGCCGAGGTGGGCGCCTTCACGGGAATCGTGGAGGCGGACGAGCGCACCGTGGAGTTCCTGGTGGAGGAGCGCGGCATGGATCCGGATCGGGCGCGTGAGCTCGTCGATGGCGTCCAGAGCGATCCCGACGCGGAGTACGTGAAGATCATCGAGATCGACGCCGCCTCCATCCGGCCCATGGTGGCGCTCCCCAACGATCCGGGGAACGGCGTCTACGTCGACGAGCTGGGCGATGAGCCCGTCCGCATCGACATCGCGTACGCCGGCTCCTGCACCGCGGGGAAGAAGGAGGACATGGACATGTACGCCCGGGTCCTCGCCGAAGCCGACGCGCAGGGGCTCCGCATCCACCCCGACGTGAAGTGCTACATCCAGTGCGGCTCGGTGGAGGTACGGGAGTACTGCCGCCGGCAGGGGTATCTGGACCTCTTCCATCGCATGGGCGCCGAGTTCATCGAGCCCGGATGCGGTGCGTGCATCGCCGCGGGTCCGGGTGTCACCTCATCGCCGGACGAGGTCTCCATCTCCAGCCAGAACCGGAACTTCCCCGGCCGATCGGGTCCCGGGCAGCTCTATCTGGGCTCACCGTACACCGTCGCAGCCAGCGCCGTGGCGGGATACGTGACGGCGTGGACGCCCGGAAAGCCCTTCAAGCCCGTGCCGCCGAGAAAGCTGGCGGTGGTGTAGGCGCCGTGACCTACATCCCGCCCTTCACACCCGACGCGCGGCTCTTCCCCTTCCGGTCGCGCTGGTTCGATGCGGACGTGGGGCGGGTGCACTACATCGACGAGGGCGAGGGCCCGCCCATCCTCTTCCTCCACGGAAACCCCACGTGGAGTTTCCTGTACCGGGGCATCGTCATCCGGCTGCGGAAGCACTTCCGGTGCGTGGCGGTGGACTATCCCGGCTTCGGCCTCTCGGAGGCGCCGGTGCGCTATGGCTACACGCCAGCGGAGCACGCCAACGTGGTGCGGTCTCTGGTGCGCCACCTGGACCTCACGGATCTCACCATCATGGGCCAGGACTGGGGCGGACCCATCGGGATGCGGGTGGCCGTGGACGAGCTGGAGCGCCTGCGGGCGCTGGTGATGGGCAACACCTGGTACTGGCCGCTGGACTCCTGGGCGATGAAAGCCTTCGCCTACGTGATGTCATCGGCGCCCATGCAGAACCAGATCCTCAGGAAGAACTTCTTCGTGGAGCGCATCATCCCCCTGGGGGTGAAGCACCCGCTGGCCGACGAGGTCATGCACCACTACCGGGAGGCGCAGGCCACACCGTCGCGGCGCATCGGTGCTGCCGAGTTTCCCCGGCAGCTCCTGGAATCCACGCTCTGGCTGGGCACGCTGGCGGACGAGGTACGGGAGCGTCTTCGCAACGTGCCACTCCTCCTCACCTGGGGTGTGCATGACCCCGCCTTCCCGCGGCGCTTCATGGAGCGCTTTCGCGAGGATTTCCGCCTCACGCAGACGGCGCTCCTGGACGCGAAACACTACATCCAGGAGGACGCCCCTGCGGAGATCGCCGAAGCCATCGCCGGGTTCCTCACCGACGTACCTTCTGCGCCGTGGGGCGCGACGGGCGCCGCCGGGTGCGACGAAGAGGCCGTGTGACCCTCTTGGTGGTGGCCGGCGGAGGCGCGGTGGGGGCCCTGGTGCGGTACCTCGTCTCCGGGTGGGTGCAGTCCGCCGGGGGCGGATTCTTCCCGTGGGGCACCTTCACCGTGAACGTCGCCGGCTCCTTCCTCCTGGGCTTCAGCATGGTGTGGCTCCAGACCACGGTGGCCTCCCCGGAAACCCGCGCGCTGGTGACCATCGGATTCCTGGGCTCCTTCACCACCTTCAGCACCTTCAGCTACGAAGCGGTGGCGATGCTCCGGGACGGAGAATTCTGGCGGGCCGGCGGATACCTGGCGGGCTCGGTGACGCTGGGGCTGCTGGGCGTCCTCCTCGGGATGGCCGCCGCGTCCACGCTCACCCACACCAGGAGCTGACGGAATGCCGCACGGACTTCACGGCGAACGCACGCTCATGCGGATCTTTCTGGGGGAGAGCGACCGCTGCCCCGTGGGCCCCCACAAGGGTAAGGCGCTCTACGAGGCCATCCTCCTCACGCTGCGGGAGGCCGGGTGCATGGGCGCCACGGTGGTGCGGGCCATCGCGGGTTTCGGACCCAGCGCCAGACTCCACACCGGCAAGGTGCTCCGCCTCTCCAGCGACCTGCCCGTCATCGTGGAGGTGGTGGAGCGCGGGGAGAAGCTCCAGGAGGTGCTCCCGCTCATCGACGAGATGATGGGCGGCGGCCTCATCACCATGGAGCGGGCCCACGTGATCCTGTACCGGGCGGAGGGGGAGGGGGGCGACTGAGTACCGGAGGGATCATGGTCCCGGCCGTGCGAGAAAATGCTTGGAGCGGGGGTTCCGTTGGGTAAGTACGTCAGGGAAGTAGGCGATAGGATCCAGTTCTACGACAAGGGCGTCTCCGGGCGGAGGCCGCTCAACGAGATCCACGAGGAGCAGGTGGGGTGGAGCCTTCGCTCCCCCGAGCAGCCCGCCCCCTGGCTGGAGTTCCCGAACATCAGCAGTTGCACGGCGATCGCGCTGGAGGCCGGAGACGGCAGTCTCTTCGGGTGCCACCTTACGGTGGGAATGGACGAGGAGAACGTCGACCTCCTTCTCAGGACCATCAAGAGTCTGGCGGAGGGCGCGAGGATGGAGGTCACGCACGCGTATCTCGTCGGGTCGCTCTGGACGTTTCGGGCTCGCAAGTACCACGGATGGACGCGGAAGGGCCGGTTCCGCAGTACCAGGAGGGTCGCACGGCAACTGAAGGAGATGTTTCCCACCCTGAAGCAAACGAGTGCGGCGGAAACTCAGGAAGGGACGACCTGGGATCTCACCGTTGTCGCCTTCCCGGAGGGTACACGCTGGGGGATCCGCCTCCACACAGCCAGAATTGGCTTCACGGTGCCCAGATACCTGCCCACCACGAAGATCTGAGCCCGCGTGCACCGCCGGGTCGCGAGTGCCGGCGGGGGCAACGAAAAAGCCTCCCGGACCCGTCCGGGAGGCTTCCGCGTTCATGGTCGCTGCAGGACTTGAACCTGCGACCCCCACGATGTGAGCGTGGTGCTCTACCAGCTGAGCTAAGCGACCTTCCGGCGCCGGGGGCCGGGCTCCAGGCCCGGCCCCTCACGCCATACCCCCACGGGGACTCGAACCCCGGTCTTCTGGCTGAGAACCAGATATCCTAGGCCACTAGACGATGGGGGCGTAACCCTCCGATTCCCGGAGGGCCCCAATCTTAAAAAATCCCGCCGAGCAGCGTCAACCCCTCAACACCGTGTGTGCTTCAGGTGTCCGAGGAAGTACGGGTCACCCCGGTGCGTGCCCGCGCACCGGCGGAGGCTCGA
>WGEM01000243.1 GCA_015492755.1 Gemmatimonadota bacterium
AGGAGCATCCCCGCCGCAGGGGAGGGGAGCCCGTGGAAGTGCCGCTTCGCCTCACCGCCCTGCTCGATATTGAAGCGCGCCAGACGGACCACCACCGCGGTGACGTAGACGTAGGCGAGCGTCCAGCTCCACGCCGCATCCGCGAAGAAGAGGTGGTAGGCGATCATCCCGGGCGCCACCCCGAAGGAGATGGCGTCCACCAGCGAGTCCAGCTCGGCGCCGAAACGGGAGCCGGTGCGGGTGAGGCGCGCGACGCTCCCGTCCAGCATATCCAGCGTGCCGGCGAAGATGATGAACCAGCCCGCCCACACCAGGTCGCCCCGGGCCGCCGCCACGATGGCGTAGAGCCCGAAGAAGAGATTCCCCAGGGTGAAGGCCGAGGGGAGGATGACGATCCCACGCTGGAGCGTCTCCCGCCGTGGCGGGCGTCTGGGTTTCATGCTTCGGGTCCCCGGGGACGTCGGGCTAGGACGGTGGAACCTACCCGGACCCGGTCTCCTACGGAACAGGTGATCTCCCAGTGGGCGGGCACCAGGAGGTCCACGCGGCTTCCGAAGCGAATGAGCCCGATGCGGCTGCCGCGCTCCACGCGCTCGCCCACTTCGGGGTCGGTGACCACCCGGCGCGCCACCAGCCCGGCGATCTGCTTCACCAGGACCCGCCCCTCCGGCGTCTCGATCCCCAGCGCCGCCTGCTCGTTGTCGGTGGAGGCCTTGTCGTTCCACGCCGCCAGGAACTTCCCCGGCGTGTAGGTGCGGTGGCCCACGACGCCCGAAACCGGTGCGCGCTGCACGTGGACGTCGAAGACGCTCAGGAAGATGGTAATCCGTACCGCGCGGCCCTCCAGATAGACGGGCTCGTCCTCCTCCACGATCTCCAGGATCTTTCCCTGCCCGGGCGCCACCACGGCCTGCGGGTCGGCCGGCGGCTCCGGCTCCGGGTTCCGGAAGAACCAGAGGGTGAACGCCGCGGTGAGCGTCGCCGCCCACGCCGCCGCGCGCAGCCAGCCTCCGGCTGCTCCAGTGACCAGCGCCACCCAGAGCGCCGCCGCCAGGAGCGTCGCGATGCCGATGAAGGGCCAGCCTTCGCGCGCGATACTCACTCCCGGTCCTCGAACAGGGGGGGACGGTACTCCTCCAGGGGCGTGCCGGTAAGACGCTGGAAGACCTCCCGGTACCGCTCGCTGGCGGCCTGCACCACCTCGTGGGGAAGGTCCGGCGCCGGGGGCTTCTTGTCCCAGTCCTCCAGCGTGTCCAGCCAGTCACGCACCGGCTGCTTGTCCAGCGAGGGCTGCCCCCGTCCGATCTCGTAGTGCTCCTTCGGCCAGAAGCGGGACGAATCGGGGGTGAGCACCTCGTCGATGAGGAGGAGGCGCCCGTCCCGGTCGAATCCGAACTCGAACTTGGTGTCCGCCAGGATGATGCCCCGCTCCTCCGCCACCCACCGACCGTATCCGTAGATCTTCAGCGAGAGATCGCGCAGGCGCGTGGCCAGCTCCTCGCCCAGGCGTCCCACCATCTCGGTGAAGGTGATGTTCTCGTCGTGCTCGCCCACCGCGGCTTTGGTGGCGGGGGAGAAGATGGGCGGGTCCAGCCGCTCCGACTCCCGGAGCCCCTCCGGCAACGGCTCCCCGGCCAGGGTGCCGCTGCGGGCGTATTCCTTCCAGGCCGATCCGGCGATGTAGCCGCGTACCACGCACTCCACCAGCACCGGATCGGTGCGCCGCACCAGCATGGCCCGCCTGGCCCACACGTCGCGGGTGGCCTCCAGCCGGGGATGGCGGCGGACGATATCGTGGGGGTCCACGGCGAGGAGGTGGTGGTCCACCTCACCGTCCAGCCGGTCCAGCCACCACGCCGTGATGAGCGTGAGCACCTCCCCCTTGTGGGGGATGGGCTGGGGCAGGACCACGTCGAAGGCGCTGATGCGGTCGCTGGCCACCATCAGGAGCGTTTCGTCGTCCACCTCGTAGACATCGCGCACCTTCCCCCGGTGCAGCAGGGGGAGGTCCAGCCGGGATTCCAGGACGGGGAGTGCGTCGTGGGCCATGTGCGTTCAGACTCGCAGTTCGGGTGGGTCCAGGTTTCGGGCTTCGGGGCCGAGGCGCTCCAGGAGGGGATCCACGTGGTCCTCCAGGAACGCGTCCACCTGCTTCGGCGCCCGGCCCACGAAGCGCCGGGCGTCCACCAGCTCCTCCAGTTCGGCCCGGTCCAGGCCGAAGGCTTCGTCGTCGGCGATGCGCTCCAGGAGATCCGCCGGCGCGCCTTCCTCCTTCATCCGGCGGGCCGCCTCCAGCGCGTGCCGCCGGATGCGCTCGTGCAGCTCCTGCCGGTCGCCGCCACGCTGGACCGCCCGCATGAGGATGGTCTCGGTGGCCATGAAGGGCAGGTGCTCCGCCAGGTTCCTCCGGATCACCTGTGGATGGACCACCAGGCCGCGCGACACGTTCTCCGCCAGGACCAGCGCCCCGTCCAGCGCCAGGAAAGCGTCGGGAATCGAGAGCCGGCGGTTGGCGGAGTCGTCCAGCGTGCGCTCCAGCCACTGCGTGGCGGCGGTCACGGCGGGGTCCACCGCCAGCG
Source organism: Gemmatimonadota bacterium (assembly GCA_015492755.1). Classification (GTDB taxonomy): domain Bacteria; phylum Gemmatimonadota; class Gemmatimonadetes; order Longimicrobiales; family Gaopeijiaceae; genus S146-37. Next base: position 2,580 of record WGEM01000243.1, read on the forward strand.
TGATGACGTGGCGGGTGAGCGCGCAGATGCGCTCGGCGCGCATGGGGTTCCGCTTGTACGGCATGGCGGAGGAGCCGATCTGCTCCGCTTCGAAGGGCTCCTCCACCTCGCGCAGGTGCGCGAGAAGTCGTAGGTCGTGGCCGTACTTGGAGAGCGACGTGGCCACCCCCGCCAGCGCCGCCTGCACCTGGAAGTCCACCTTCCGTGGATACGTCTGGCCGCTCACGGGATAGCGGCGGCTGAAACCCATGCGCCGGCTCACCGCCTCGTCCAGCGCCTCCACCTTGGCGTGATCGCCGTCGAAGAGCTCCAGAAACGACGCCTGCGTGCCGGTGGTGCCCCGCACGCCGCGGAAGCGAAGCGTGGCCAGCCGGTGATCCAGATCTTCCACGTCCAGCAGGAGGTCCTGAATCCAGAGGGTGGCCCGCTTCCCCACGGTGGTGGGCTGCGCGGGCTGGAAGTGGGTGTAGCCCAGCGTGGGCAGCCCCGCGTGGGTCCGCGCGAACTCCGCCAGCGCCTCGATGCACCGCACGATCCGCGCCCGCACCAGCTGGAGCGCTTCACGGTGAAGGATGAGATCGGTGTTGTCGCCGATGAAGGCGCTGGTGGCGCCCAGGTGGATCACGCCGCGGGCCTCCGGCGCGTCGTCGCCGAAGAGGTGGACGTGCGCCATCACGTCGTGCCGGAACCGCTTCTCGTATTCCGCGGCGCGCTCCAGATCGATGGAGTCCAGCGCGGCGCGCATCTCCGCCAGCGCCTCCTGGGAGACGGGCAGCCCCAGTTCGGCCTGCGACTCCACCAGCGCCAGCCAGAGCCGCCGCCAGGTGCCGTACCGGTTGGCGGGCGAGAAGACCCGTTGCATCCGCTCCGAGGCGTACCGCTCCGTGAGGGGATGCGTGTAGCGGTGAAGGTCAGACACCGTCAGCCCCTCCAGTAGAACTCGCGCACGTACTGGCCTCCGTTCCGCTCGAAGTAGAGCGCCACCCGCCCGCTCCCGCGGAGCGCCTCGAAGATCTCCGCCACGTCCTCGGCGGTGCGCACGCGGTAGCGGTGGATCTGAAGGATCACATCGCCCGGCCGGAGGCCCAGCGCCCGCGAGAGCGACTCGGAGATGTCGGTTACCAGGGCGCCCGACTGGGCCACGATGCCCCGCTCCGCCCGGATCTGGGGCGTCACCGTCACCACCTGCATGTCCCGCAACACGGTGACGCGCTCCGCGGTGCGGGAGGGCAGGGGGTCGGCCACCACGCGAACCGGGCGCCGCTGGCCCTCCACCTCCAGCACCAGCTCGTCGCCGGCCCGCAGGTCCAGGAGGACGCGCTCGAAGTCCAGCGTTCCGCTGAGTCGCCGTCCGTTGGCGCTGAGCAACCGGTCGCCGGGCTCCAGCGCGGCGCGGTCGCCGGGGGAGCCCGGAACCACCTGTGCCACGCGCACCCCGCGGGTGCGACCCCAGGTGTCGGCCTCCACCGGCGCCACCTCGATCCCCACCCAGGCGCGCTGCACCTCACCGGTGGTGAGGAGGTCATGCGCAATCCGCAGTGCCCGGTCGATGGGAATGGCGAAACCCAGCCCCTCACTTCCTCCGCTCCTGGAGATGATGGAGGCGTTGATGCCGATCACCTCGCCCAGGGCGTTCACCAGCGGGCCCCCGGAATTGCCCGGATTGATGGAGGCATCCGTCTGAATCATCCCCAGGTAGAACCCCTTGGTGTCCGGCGAGGGCAGGATGTTTCGGTTCACCGCCGAGATGACCCCGGCGGTGACGGTGGGCTCGGTGTCGGCGACGTAGTTGCCCAGCGGATTCCCGATGGCCAGCGCCCACTCTCCGATCATGAGGCCTGCGGAGGTGCCCACCGGCGCCACCGGGAGGTTGTCCCCCTCGATGCGCAGCACCGCGATGTCGGAGCGGGGATCGGCGCCCACCAGCTCGGCGGGAAAGTCCCGGCCGTCCGGCAGGGCGACGCGGATCTCGTCGGCGTCCTCGATGACGTGGTCGTTGGTGAGGATGATCCCGTCGGCGTCCACGATGACGCCGGAGCCGAAGCCCGCCACCCGCTGGAGTACCCCCGGCGGAATGAAGAACGACTCCCAGAGACTCCGGGGCTGGATGCGTCGCCGCTGGATCACGGTGATGCTCACCACCGCCGGCGCCACCCGGTTCGCGGCGCGCACGATGGCCGTCTGGCGGCTCCCCGACACCTGGGCGGAGGTGGTGGCCGCGTCCTCTCCTGCCGGCGTCGCACTTGCCGCAGCCTCACCGAGGGGCAGGCCCGCGCGTCCCGCCAGCGACGCGAAGGTCGCCCCGGCCGCGCCGGTGTCCCCGTCGGCGGTCTCCCCGGACGGCGCGCAGGACCACACCGCCAGCAGAAGCGCAGCCCACATCGCCCCGTGGCGCCATGAGGCAGGGAGCGCCGCAGCTCCTCCGGGACGGTGAGGCCGCATCAGAGTTCGGCTCCCAGCCGGTTCCAGTCCGCCAGGAACGCCTCCAGACCGCGATCGGTGAGGGGGTGCTTCGAGAGTTGCCAGAGAACCTTGGGAGGAATGGTGCAGCAATCCGCTCCGATGAGCATGGACTCCACCACGTGCATGGGATGCCGGATGGAGGCGGCGAGGATTTCCGTGTCGTAACCGTAGTTGTCGTACACCTGACGGATCTGGTGGATCAGTTGCATCCCCTCTCCGGAGATGTCGTCGATGCGCCCCACGAAGGGTGAGACGTAGGACGCCCCCGCCTTCGCCGCCAGGAGGGCCTGAGACACGGAGAAACAGAGCGTCACGTTCACGCGGATGCCCTCGCCCACCAGGTCGCGGCACGCCTTCAGCCCGTCCTCCGTGAGGGGGACCTTCACCACCGCGTTTTCATGGATCTGGGCGAGTTTGCGTCCCTCGCGCACCATCGTCTCGCGGTCCACACCCACCACTTCAAGGCTCACCGGGCCGTCCACCGTCTCGCAGATCTCGCGGTAGATCTCCTTGGGGTCGCGCTCGCCGGCCACCTTGGCCACCAGGGACGGGTTGGTGGTGATGCCGTCGATGAGGCCCGCGTCATTGGCCCGGCGGATCTCGGTGAGGTCGGCGGTGTCGAGGAAGATTTTCATCGCGCAGGTGCTCGGTGAGGGTGTGATGTCTCCGTCCCGTCCGCGGTGGCGGGCGGCGGAGCAAGAAGTTCGCTTGGATAGGCCACATGCACCAGCGTGAGCCCCTGGGGCGGAGCGGGGGGGGAGGTGGTCCCTTCGCCGCCCTCCAGGAGGGCCCGCATCTCGGCCAGGGAGCGCCGTCCCCGCGCCACGTCCACCATGGTGCCCACCAGGTAACGGACCATGTGGTGGAGGTAGCGGTCGGCGCGGATCTGGAAGACCGCGCCCAGCTCCCATTCGGACCAGCGCGCTTCGTCCACGCGGCAGACGGTTCCGCGCTCCGGCTGGCCCGCCTTGGCGAACGCTTCGAAGGAGCGACGGCCCGGCAGGAGCGCCGCGGCCCGCCGGAGGAGTTCCGGGTTCAGCGCCTCGCCCAGCGGCCAGCACCAGCGGCGGTGGAAGGGCGATGCGCTCTCCTCCGCCAGACCCACGTGGTAGGTGTAGGTACGCTCCAGCGCGTCGTAGCGGGGGTGGAAGCCCGGTGGGGCCGTCTGCACCCGCGCCACCCAGATGTCGTGGGGGAGGAGGGCGTTCAGCGCGCGGCGGAGCGCGGGCGGTGTCCAGTGGTCCGGCATGTCC
>WGEM01000244.1 GCA_015492755.1 Gemmatimonadota bacterium
AGGTGACGCTGAACGGCGAGGAGCTGTTCCTCACGCCCACTGAGTTCCGGCTCCTCCGATCGCTGATGGAACACAAAGGGCACACCCGCAGTCGCCGGCAGCTCCTGGCCGACGCGTGGGACGTGGGCGAAGAGGTGTTGGAGCGGATACAGACTCGCACGGTGGACATGCACGTGAAGCGGCTCCGCACCAAGCTGGGCGAGGCGGGCGCGTGGATCGAGACGGTGCGGGGCTTCGGATACCGACTGAAGGTTCCGGACGGCGCGTGAGGCTCTCACTTCCGGCGCGCCTCGCCCTCCTGGGCGCCGCGGTGGCCACCGTGACCACCGGTCTGGTCTCGGCGGCGCTCCTGGGGGAGGTGCGCCTCGCGGCGGAGCGCCAGCTCCGCGACGCACTCCGGGGGGAGGTGCGCGTGCTTCATCGCCTCCTGGCCGATCTCCCGGAAGGGTGGACACCCGCGGACGCCCTGGCGCAGGTGGCGGAGGGCACCCGGCGGGCCGTCCTCCTGCTGGACGCGCGGGGCCGCGCGGTGGCGTGGCGGGCCACCGACCCTCGTCTGGAGGCCGCCGTGCTGCGCGGAGACGTGGCCCGGGCGCTGGCCGCCGCCGCCGGAGAGGCTCCTGCTGTGCGTGCCTACCCGGCGCACAGTGGAGGGGAGGCCGCCGCCGCCGACGGCCCCGGTGTGGTGGCGGCGGTGATGATGGGGCCGGAGGGCTACCGGGATCTTCGCCTCGTGGTGGCGGCCTCCGATGCGCCGCTCGTGCAGGCGCGTGAGGATGCGCGCAGGCGAGCGCTGGGTGCCGGCTTCGTACTGGTGCTCCTGGCGGGGGCGGCCGGCGGATGGGCCGGCATGCGCCTCCGCCGCCAGGCTCGCCGGCTCCGCGCGCACCTGAGCGGGATGCCGGACGGCGCCGGCTCCGCCGTTCCGGAACTGTCGGAGCTGGCGGAGGCGGCGGCCCGCGTCGGGGAGGGCGCCAGCGTGGACCTGGCCGCCATGCGACGTGCGCTGGAGGGGATGCAGGTGCTCATCGACGCCCTGGACGAGGGTGTGGTGGAGCTGGACGCCGCCGCCCGGATCGTGCGCGCCAACCGGGCCGCCCGACGGCTCCTGGGCCTCCCGGAGGAGGTGGCGTCGGCGCCGGTGGGCGCGGCGGTGCGACACCCGGAGCTACGCGCCTACCTGGAGGCGGCGGCTGTGGAGCGAGCGCCGGGCCCGCGGGAGGTGGCGCTGGCGGACCACACGCTTCGTGTGAGTGCTCGTCCGCTGCCTGCCGGCGGTGCGGTGGTGACGCTCCTGGACGTCTCGGAAGTGCGCCGCGCGGAGCAGGTCCGCCGGGATTTCGTGGCCAACGCCTCCCACGAGCTGAAGACACCGCTCACCTCCATCCGGGGTTACGCCGAGACGCTCCTGGACGACGCGCCCCCGGCGGAGATCGCGCGCACCTTCCTCACCGCCATCCGGAACAACGCGCTCCGCCTGCAGCGCCTGGTGGAAGACCTGCTGGACCTCTCCCGCCTGGAGTCGGGGCGCTGGGCGGCGCAGCGCCAGCCGGTGGTGGTGGGCGATGTGGCCCGGGAGGCCTGGGCGCTGGTCCGGCCGTCGGCGGAGGAGAAGGGCGTGGCGGTGGAGGTGGATGCCGATGTGGAGGCGGAGGCGGACCGGGACGGGCTGGTGCACGTCTTCGTGAACCTCTTCGAGAACGCCATCCGGCACGTGGATGGGGGTGGACACGTGTGGGTGCGGGCCCGCCCCGACGGGGACCGGGCGGTGGTGGAGGTGGCGGACGACGGCGAGGGAATCCCGTCGCGGGCGCTGCCGCGCATCTTCGAGCGCTTCTACCGGGCGGACCGCGCGCGCGACCGCGACGCCGGGGGGACCGGGTTGGGCCTCTCCATCGTGCGCCACATGGTGAACGCCATGGGGGGAGAGGTCTCCGCGGAGAGTGAACTCGGACGCGGGACCACCATCCGCTTCACGCTGCCACGATAGCGGACCCGCCCCCGGTACGCGGTGGGGCGGGGGCGCCGCGGTTACAGATCTGTGACGATCCCGTCACCGGACCCGTGCGGTGGCGCGCTACCCTTCCGTCGCGGCATCATCGGTCCAAGGTCATCCACACGAGGATTCTCATGCGTACCACCATGCGGCGCCTGGCCGTACTGACCCTCCTTCCCGCTGCGGCGCTGGCCTGCGGTGGGGGGGAGGAAGGCTCTTCCGAGGGCGGGCTCACCGGCCAGGTCCAGATCGACGGCTCCAGCACGGTCTTTCCCGTCTCCGAGGCCATCGCCGAGGAGTTCCAGATCGCGCATCCCGACGTACGCGTCACGGTAGGCATCTCCGGCACCGGCGGCGGCTTCAAGCGGTTCTGCGCCGGTGAGATCGACATCGCCGACGCCAGCCGGCCCATGAAGGAGTCGGAGGCGGCGCGCTGTGCCGAGAACGGCATCGAGTTCGTGGAGCTCCCGGTGGCGTGGGACGGGCTCTCGGTGATGGTGAACCCCGCCAATGACTTCGTGGAGTGCCTCACGGTGGACGAACTCCGCCGCATCTGGGAGCCGGGGAGCACGGTGCGCACCTGGCGGGACGTGCGCCCCGAGTGGCCCGCCGAGGAGATCGCGCTCTACGGCCCCGGCACCGACTCGGGCACCTTCGACTACTTCACCGAGACCGTCGTGGGGGAGCCGGGCGCCAGCCGACCCGACTACCAGGCCAGCGAGGACGACAACGTGCTGGTGCAGGGCATCGCCGGTGACCGATACGCGCTGGGGTACTTCGGGTACGCCTACTACGCCGAGAACGCCGATCGCCTGAAGCTGGTGGCCATCGACGGCGGCGCAGGCTGCGTCTGGCCTTCGGAGGAGACCATCGCGGACGGCACCTACACGCCGCTCTCGCGGCCGCTCTACATCTACGTGAGCCGCCGGGCGCTGGAGCGCCCGGAGGTGGCCGCCTTCGTGGACTTCTATCTGCAGCACGCCCCCGAGCTGGTGCCGCCCACAGGCTACCTCCCGCTCTCGGCGGAGGAGTACGCCGAGGGGCTGGCCAGGGTGCACGGGCAGGTGCAGTGACCCGGACGCCCGTCGCAACGACGGCGGAGGGTGGGGGCGGGGCGTCTCCCGACCTCACCTTCCGCCGCAGCCGGAACCTGAAGGAGCGCCTCATCGGGGCGCTCCTCTTCTCCTGCGCGGCGATCTCCGCGCTGGTGACGCTGGGCATCGTGGTGATGCTGGCCCGGGAGACGGCGGCCTTCTTCAGCCACGTCTCACCGGTGGAGTTCTTCACCGGAACGGTGTGGACGCCCAACTTCCGCCCGCAGCACTTCGGGGTGCTCCCGCTCATGCTGGGGTCCTTCATGGTGGCGGTGGGCGCCGGGGTGGTGGCCATCCCCACCGGGCTCCTCTCCGCCATCTTCCTGAGCGAGTACGCCTCGGACCGGCTTCGCTCGGTGCTCAAGCCCCTCCTGGAGATTCTGGCGGGGATCCCCACGGTGGTGTACGGCTACTTCGCCCTCACCTTCGTGACGCCGCTCCTTCGGGTGGTGTTTCCCGAGACGTCCATCTTCAATGCCGCGTCGGCGGCGCTGGTGGTGGGGATCATGATCATCCCCACCGTCTCCTCGCTCTCCGAAGACGCGCTCCGGGCGGTGCCGCACGCGCTCCGGGAGGCGGCGTACGGGCTGGGCGCCACGAAGATGGAGGTCACCACGAAGGTGGTGGTGCCCTCGGCGCTCTCGGGCATCCTGGCCTCGTTCATCCTGGCGCTGAGCCGGGCCATCGGTGAGACCATGGCGGTGACCATCGCCGCCGGCGCCACGCCGCGCATGACGCTGAACCCGCTGGAGTCCATCCAGACCATGACCGCCTACATCGTGCAGGCGAGTCTGGGAGACACGCCTCACGGCACCATCGCATATCAGACGCTCTTCGCGGTGGGGATGACGCTCTTCCTCATCACGCTGGCCATGAACCTGGTGAGCCAGATGATCCTGGCGCGCTACCGGGAGGTGTACGAATGAGCGGCGACGCGGCGCGTCTGGCGCCCGCGACCGCCCCGGTCCGGCTCGCATCCACCCGTCGCGACCTCTGGAGGCGCCGGTTGGGGACCGCGTTCGCGCTCCTCACCGCTGCCGCCACCATGGTGGGCGTGGGGGCGCTGCTCATCCTGCTCATCGACGTGGCCCGGGACGGCATGGGTCAGATCGACGCGGAGTTCCTCACCAGCTATCCGTCGCGCTTCCCCGAGCGGGCGGGGATCAAATCTGCGCTCTGGGGCTCCATCTGGATCCTGGGTCTCACGGCGGTGATCTCCTTCCCCGTTTCGGTGGCGGCGGCCATCTACCTGGAGGAGTATGCGCCGGAGCACTGGTTCACCCGCCTCATCCAGACCAACATCGCCAACCTCGCGGGCGTGCCCTCCATCGTGTACGGGCTGCTGGGGCTGGCGCTCTTCGTGCGGGGGATGGGGCTGGGGCGCACGGTCCTCTCCGGAGCGCTTACCCTCTCCATTCTGGTGATGCCGGTGATCATCATCGCGGCGCAGGAGGCGCTCCGCGCGGTGCCGGACTCCATCCGCGAGGCGGCGTACGCACTGGGCGCCACCCGCTGGCAGGTGGTGCGGGGGCAGGTGCTTCCCATGGCGCTCCCGGGGATCCTCACGGGAACCATCCTGGCGCTCTCCCGGGCGGTGGGGGAAACCGCGCCGCTCATCACCATCGGTGCCCTTACCTTCATCGCCTTCACGCCGAAGACGGTCATGGACCCCTTCACGGTGCTGCCCATCCAGATCTTCAACTGGGTGTCGCGGCCGCAGGCGGAGTTTCACGCCCTCGCCGCCGGGGCCATCCTGGTGCTGCTGGCGCTCCTGCTCACCATGAACGCGGTGGCGATCTTCCTGAGGAATCGCTTCCAGCGTCGACTCTGATCGGATCATGGCCACGATCTACGACATCGATACCGGAGGCCGTCCGCCGGCACTCGAGGCGGTGGGACTCTCGGTGCACTACGGAGAGACCCACGCGGTGCGCGATGTGTCGCTCCAGGTCCCCGCCAACCGCGTGGTGGCGCTCATCGGCCCTTCGGGGTGCGGGAAGAGCAGCCTGTTGCGGTGCTTCAACCGCATGAACGACCTGGTGCGCGGCGCTCGGGTGACGGGCGAGGTGCGCTATCGCGGCAAGAACCTCTACGACGAGGGCGTGGACCCGGTGGAGGTGCGCCGTCGCATCGGGATGGTCTTCCAGAAACCCAACCCCTTCCCGAAGTCCATCTATGAGAACGTGGCGTTCGGACCGAGGGTGAACGGCTTCGACGGCGACCTGGATGCGCTGGTGGAGGAGTCGCTGCGGCAGGCGGCGCTCTGGGAGGAGATTCACGACCGGTTGCACGACTCGGCGTACGCCCTCTCGGGTGGCCAGCAGCAGCGGCTCTGCATCGCGCGCACGCTGGCGGTCAAGCCGGAGATCGTCCTCATGGACGAGCCCGCGTCGGCGCTGGATCCCATCGCCACCCAGCGCATCGAGGAGCTCATCTATCGGTTGAAGGAGCATTACACCATCGTGATCGTCACCCACAACATGCAGCAGGCGGCGCGGATCTCCGACTACACCGCGTTCCTCTACATGGGTGAACTCATCGAATACGGGCCCACGGAGGAGATCTTTACCATGCCCCGGGAAGCGCGCACGGAAGCCTACGTCACCGGGAGGTTCGGATGAGTACGACGGGCCGGCGGCGCCACTTCCACGAGGAGCTGGATACCCTCCAGGAGCGGCTTCTGGAGATGGCGGGGCTGGTGGAGCGGCTCCTGCAGAAGGCGGCCGCCGCCGCCGTGGCGCGCGATCCGTCGGTAGCCGACGAGATCGGGGCAGCGGATGACCGGGTGGACGAGCTGGAGCTGGAGATCGACGAGCGGGTGGTGGAACTCCTGGCGCTCCAGCAGCCCATGGCGTCGGATCTGCGCCGGATCATCGCCATCAGCAAGCTGGCCAACGACCTGGAACGCATGGGAGACCACGCGGTGAACATCGCGCGCGCCGCGCGACGCCTCAGTGAGACCCATCCGCTGCCGGAGATCCGCGAACTGCGGGAGATGGCGGATATCACGCTGGAGATGGTCTCCGACGCGTTGGCGGCCTACGTGGCGCAGAATGTGGCGGGCGCCATCACCGTGTGCGAGACCGACGACCGGGTGGACGACCTGAGGCGGTCCATGTACCGGATCCTGGTGACGCACATGCTGGAGGACCCCAAGCGCATCACCGGCGCACTGGAGCTCCTCCTCATCTCGCAGAACCTGGAGCGGGTAGCCGACCTCGCCACGAACATCGCCGAAGACGTGGTCTTCCTGGTGGAGGGGCGGAGCATCAAGCACCACAACGCCTCGAAGCTCCCCGACAGGGAAGAGGACCACCAGGGCTCGGGCGCTCCACCCTCCGCACCGCCGCCGGTTCCGGACGAGGGCTGAGCCCACGGACCCCATGAGCGCGGGCGCCCACCGGACGGAGCTGACCTCGGAGCTCAAGGCCGAGGCGCTCCGTCTGGGCTTCGCGTGGGCGGGCGTGGCGTCCGCCGAGCCGTCGCGGCACATGGAAGTGTTCCGGCGCTGGCTCGCGGACCGTCACCACGGCCAGATGGGATACTTGGCGCGGCCCGACGCCGTGGAGCGCCGCGCGGATCTGTCCCGCACGCTGGAGGGCGTGCGCTCGGTCCTGGTGGTGGCCGACGTGTACGGCGCCGCCGACCCGGAGGGCGTCCCTGACGATCCCCGGCGAGGGGTGATCGCCCGCTACGCCCGGGGCCGCGACTACCACCTGGTGATGGCCGAGCGACTGGAGGAGGTGGCGGGATGGCTGCGTCGCCGCACCTCGCCGCAGGCCCGGACGCGGGTCTACGTGGATAGCGGCCCGGTGCTGGAACGGGAACTGGCGCAGCGGGCGGGGTTCGGGTGGTTCGGCCGCAACACCATGCTCATCCGCCCCTCGCTGGGTTCGTACGTGCTCTTCGGCGTGCTCCTCACCGACGTGCCGCTGGTTCCGGACGCGCCCTTCGAGGAGGACCGCTGCGGCACCTGCCGCGCCTGCCTCGATGCGTGCCCCACCGGCGCGCTCCTGGGACGCACGCCGGAGGGCGCGCCCCTCATGGACGCGCGGCTCTGCATCTCGTATCTCACCATCGAGCTGAAGGGCTCCATCCCAGAGGCGCTCCGGCCGCTGGTGGGGAACCGGGTGTTCGGGTGCGACATCTGCCAGGAGGTGTGTCCCTGGAACCAGCGCTTCGCCCCTCCGGAGGGGTATCCCGAATACGCTGCGCGTGAGGGGCTGGACGGCCCGGAACTGGTGGCCTTCGCCGAGGAACTCCTCTCCATGTCGGGACGGGCCTACCGCCGGCGCTTCGCCGATTCGCCGCTGGGGCGGCCCGGGCGGCGGGGGATGCTGCGCAACGTCTGCGTGGCGCTGGGCAACTGGCTGGCGAGGCTGCAGGAGGCACCGCCGGACGCCGTGGCCGTTCTGGAGCGCGCGGCGGTGGACCGGAACCCGGTGGTGCGGGAGCACGCCGAG
>WGEM01000245.1 GCA_015492755.1 Gemmatimonadota bacterium
GGTGGTGGTGGACGGGACGCTCACCCTCCGGGAGGGCGCGCGGGTCCGGGGCGCCGCCTACCTGGCGGACGGCCGGGTGCTCCGGAACCTGGGCGACGTGTCGGAGGGCGTGACGACGCTGGAAGAGATGGAACGTGTCCGGGAGGAAGAGATCGAGGCCCGCGTCCGGGAGGAGCTTGCCGACGCCTTCCGGGAAGACCTGGCGCGGGAGCTGCGGGCGTCGCTCCGGAGGGAGTTCAGCCGGAACCCCGAGTCCGTCCTGGTGGCGCCGTTCCGCCCGGTGATCCGCGCCGCGGGCAACCTGGTCGAGCACCTCATGACGGCGCTGATTCTGGGACTCCTCGGTTGGGTGGTGGTGACCTTCGCGGAGCCCAACTTCTCCCGTGTGGCGGAGGCGGCGCGCCGTGAGCCCGCCCGCGCCGCGGCGGTGGGGTTCGCCGCCACGCTGCTCTCGCTCCCGGTCTGGGTGCTCGGCACCATCGCACTGGTGGTGTCCATCGTGGGGATCCCGCTGGTGCTGGCGTGGCTTCCCCTCTTCCCGGTGGTGGTCTGCGTCGCCGGTCTGGTGGGCTTCCTGGCGGTGGCGCAGAACGTGGGCGAGTGGCTCTCGGAGCGCGGCTTCCCCTGGACGCAGTGGATCCGGAGAAGCAATCCGGTCCTCACCGTCTTCGGCGGGATCGCCGCGCTCATGGCGGTGTTCATCGCGGCGGACATCCTCTCGGTGGCACCGTTCGTGCGCTTCTTTTCCGGGCTGTTGACGGCGGTGGGCGTGATGGCGGCGGTGGTGGCGCTGGAGGTGGGACTGGGCGCGGTGATCCTCACCCGCGGGGGCCGCGACGCGCCCGGATGGGCGGATCCCTTCGCCACCGACGCGGCCTGGGAGGACGCGGTGCACGTCGACTTCGATGTGCAAGGCGACGCCGGGGGAGCGGAGCCTCCGGAGACCACCGACGAGCGCCGCGACACCGCGGGAAAGGCTCCAGACACAGAGGTGAGCCCGGAGCGCCCGACGACGGACGGAGACGAGAACGGGGACGACGATGACGGGAAGGAGGCCGACGATGCCGAGCGTGCGTGAAGCCTTGCTGCGGGCCGGCGCCTCTGCGGCGCTGGCGTGGATCTGCGGCGTGGCGCCCCTGGCGGCACAGGAGTGGCGCACCGTGACCATGTCGCGGGCGCTCACCGACGACGAAGAGGTGCGCGTGGTGGTGGAGTACGGGGCCGGAGAGTTCAGGGTACGTCCGACGGACGAGGCCATCCTGTACCGGATGACGCTGCGCTACAACGACGATGCCTTCGAGCCGGTGGCGGAGTATCGTCCTGGACGCCTTAACCTGGGCATCGAAGGGCGTACCAGGCACTTCGACCTGAAGGGGAGGGACAAAGCCGGTGAGATGGACCTAGTCCTGGGCCGGGGTGTGCCGATGGACCTGGAGCTGAACTTCGGCGCGGTGCGCGCCGACATCGACCTGAGCGGGCTGGCGCTCATCGATCTGGACCTCCGTACCGGAGCCTCCGAAGCGCGCATCCAGGTCTCGGAGCCCAACACCGCCGCCATGGAAACGACCCACATCGAAGTGGGGGCGGCGGACTTCGAGATCCGCGACCTGGGCAACCTGAACGCCGAGCGCATCGATGTGGATGCCGGCGTGGGATCCGTGACGCTCTGGCTCACCGGGCGGTGGCAGCGCGACGGACATCTCTCGGTGGACATGGGCCTGGGGGCGCTGGAAATCCGGATCCCCGAGGGCCTCGGTGTGCGCCTGCGCAAGGACTCCTTCCTCACCGCGCTGGACGCGGAGGGGCTCATCAAGCGCGGCCGGGCGTATTACTCTCCGGACTGGGAGGAGGCGGACCGCCGGGTCACCATCGACCTGGACGCGGCGTTCGGGGCGGTGACGGTGGTGTGGGTGCGGTGAAGTGGGTCTCCTGAGGAGGACACAAAGATGATCGGTACGCTGTTGACGTTCTTCGCGGTGGGTCTGGTGACCCTCATTGTGGCGGGGATCGTGCTGGCCATCGTGGGCACCGTATTCTCGCTCACCTTCGGGCTGGCCATGTTCCTGCTCTTCAAGGTGGCGCCCATCCTCCTGGTGGGGTGGATCGTGGTGAAGGTGTTCGAGAAGATGCGGAGCGGCGAGCAACTCACCGCCGCCGACCGGAAGTGGCTGGACGGGGAGTAGAGGCGCGAGCTCCTACTCGGACAGGCTCCTAAAGCTCTTCCTCCACGCGCGCCAGCACCCACCGGAGCGCCTGGGCCGCCGCCGAATCGGGATCCGCCACCACCGTGGGCGCCCCCCGGTCCCCCGCCTCCCGTACCTTCGGGTCCAGCGGCACCCGTCCCAGGAAGGGCACGCCCAGCTCCTCGGCGAGCTTCGCACCTCCCCCTGAACCGAACACGTCGATCTCCTCCCCGCAGCACGGGCAGACGAGACCGCTCATGTTCTCCACGATGCCCAGCACTCGCGTGTTCACCCGCTCGAACATCTTCACACCGCGCCGTACGTCGCCGGTGGCGATCTCCTGAGGCGTGGTGACCATCACCGCTCCGTGCAGGTCGATGGTCTGGACCAGCGAGAGCTGTGCGTCACCGGTTCCCGGCGGCATATCCACGATCATGGCGTCCAGCGGGCCCCAATCCACCTGCTCCAGAAACTGCTTGAGGATCCCCGAGATGAGCGGGCCGCGCATGATGGCGGGCTGCTCTTTCTCCAGGAGGAAACCCAGGCTCATGAGCCGCACGCCGTGCGCCTCCAGCGGCTCGATCATCTCCCTGCCCTTCTCACCCGTCACGCTGGGGCGCCGCTGCACACCGAACATGAGCGGGATGTTGGGGCCGTAGATGTCGGCGTCCAGGAGTCCCACTCGCTTCCCCTCCGCGGCCAGCCCCGCCGCAAGGTTCGCCGCCACCATCGACTTCCCTACACCGCCCTTCCCGGAGCTCACCGCGATGACCCGCTCCACCTGAGGAAGCAACCCCGGCTTGGGCGTGGGCGCCGGCACGGAACCGGGCTGGAGTCCGCCGCGGCGGCTCCGGGGCGCCGCACCTCCCATCTGCGGGAGCTGCATGTTCATCTTCACACTTCGCACCCCGGGCACCGCCTCCACCGCCGAGCGCACCGTCCGCACCAGATCCTGTCCGTCGCCGGGCCGGAGGTGGAAGCTGAAGCGCACCGTACCGTCCTCCCCCACCTCCACCCCGCTGACGCGCCCGCTGATGAGCACGTCGGCCTCGCCGTCCCCGGGACGGATCTGCGTCAGCGCCCGCATCACCGCGGTGCGGAGGTCTCCGCCGCTCATGACACCCCCTCCCCGTCCGTCAGGATCCACCCGGAGCACACCTGCGGCACGAATTTTTTCTGGACAAGAAACATTTGTTTACACATTCTGTCAGAGATGATCTCCCCCCAGCCACACCCGGCGGAGCGTACGTCCACGCCGGCGCGCCACAGGCGCACCGGCCGGAAGATATACCCTCCGGCGGCAAAAAGTAGCAGCCCACGCCGGCGCGTGCGTCGGCGGGCATCGGCGGCGGCCGATTGCCAGCTTGGCCCCGCGGCATCAGCTTTAGCCGGTGCGCTATCCGGGGGGGCGGCGGCAACGCGACGGGTCGAGGGTGGGCCCGTGCGTGGCACGGCACCTGCAGCGACGACCTTGGACCCCACACCCGCGACCCCATGAACGACCCCACGACGCCCGCGCCCTATATCGACCCCGACCCCGACGGGATCGCGGGCGCGCCGCACCTCGCCGAGTACCTGAACGTCGTCACCCGGCGGATGTGGCTGGTGCTGGTGATCTTCACCGTCACCACCGCGTCGTCCATCTGGGCGGTGGCGCAGCAGGAGACGTACTACACGGCCCACGCGTCCATCAAGGTGAACGACCCGTCGGAGCGGCAGGCGGGGCTGGTGAACGTCCCTCGCGTGGGGATCAACCTCTTCGTGGACTTCATCCAGTCCGAGATCCAGGTCCTCAACTCCGCGGCGGTGCGCGAGGCGGTGGTGGACCGGCTGGGCCTGAGGCTCGTGCGCGCCGACGGCGGGATCCGGAGCGAACTCTTCCGTGACATCTGGGTGGATCCGGCGGCGCCGGAGCAGTCGCTGCGTCTGGTCTACAACAGCGAGGGGACACGGGTGCAACTCGTGAGCGGCGACGGCGCGCGCCTGGGTGAGGCGGACGTGGGCACCGTGCTGGATGCCGGCTTCGTGCGCTTCGTGCCGCAGCCCATCGACGCGGAGGCTCCCCGCGTGTACGACCTGGAGATCATCGATCGACGGAGTGCCGCCGCAGAGATCTCCATCGAGGCAACGCAGCGGATCGACACCAACATCGTCGACCTGAGCCTGGTCCACCCCGACCCGGTCCTCACCCCGCTCATCCTCAACGCCGCCGCGGAGGCGCTGCGCGACTTCGGCGCCCGGCGGGTGCGCCAGACCGCGCGCCAGGATCGGCTCTTCGTACAGTCCCAGCTGGACAGCGCGGAAGCCAAGCTCCGGGAGACGCAGGCCAGGATCCGGGACTTCAAGACCTCCGAGGCCTTCACCTCGCTCTCCACCACCGAGCAGCGCCTGGTGACGCAGACGGAGCAGATCCTCCAGCAGATGGAGGCGCTCCGGGACCAGCAGCGGGTGCTCAACGACCTGGTGGCCACCATCGAGCGGGAGGGTGTGAACGCGGTGGACCTGGTGGCCGTGCTGGCGGCGCTCCCGGAGCGGAGCAACGCCCAGGTCCGGGCGCTCCTCAACCAGATCGTCGACAAACAGGCGCAGGAGCGCCGCCTCCTTCAACAGGAACGTCTCAGCAGCGGCCACCCCATGGTGCAGGCCATCCGTAACGAGATCGAGCAGTTGCAGGAGAGCCTCACCGAAGCGGCGAGAGCCAGTCTCCAGGTGGTGGAGGAGAATCTCGCGCAGCTACAGGAGCGCCAGCAGGAGCTTCAGGCCCAGCGGGCGCGCTTCCCGGAGCTGGAGGCCACACTCTCCGAGCTGGAGGTCCAGCGGGAGCTGGACGCGCAGGCCTATCAGCTCATCCTGCAGCAGCTCAAGCAGCTCCAGATCACCGAAGCCGCCGCGGCGCCGTACATCGACATCATCGATCCCGCGTTCGGCGCCGTGCCGCTCCAGGACCGTGGTCGCATCAACATCGTGCTGGGGGCGCTCCTGGGACTGATCCTGGGCGTGGGCGCCGCCTTCTTCCTCGAGTACCTGGACCGCACGGTGCGCACCAGCTCCGACGTGGAGTCGCTCCTGGGCGTGCCCGTGCTGGGTGTGATCCCCAGGCTCCGCCGACTGGCCCCGGAGGGGTCCGGCTCCATGGGGGGGAGGGGCGCGCCGCTGGTGGTGGCGATGGACCCGCTGGATCCGGCGTCGGAGGCGTACCGGAACCTCCGCATGAACCTCATGTTCATGAGTTCGGAGGAGCAACCCATCCGGACGGTGATGTTCTCCAGCCCCGGCCCGTCGGAGGGGAAGTCCACCACGTCGGTGAACTACGCCGTCATGCTGGCGCAGCAGGGCCACCGCGTCCTCCTCATGGATGCGGACCTCAGGCGCCCGTCCCTCCACCGGGCGCTGGACGTGCTGCGAGAGCCGGGGCTCACGAACCTTCTTCTGGGCGACGCCGAGCCGCGGGAAGCCGTCCGTCCCAACGTGTTGCCCAATCTGGACTTCCTGCCTTCCGGCCCGTTTCCCCCGAACCCGTCGGAGCTTCTGAACTCCAAGGCGATGGTGCGCCTTCTCGAGGACTTCAAGGGCCGCTACGATCAGGTGGTCATCGACTCGCCGCCCGTCCTGGCGGTGAGCGACGCCGCCATCCTGGCGGTGCACGTGGACGGGGTGGTCATCGTGCTCCGCTCCGGCGAGACGGAGCAGCGGGCGGCGGAGCGGGCGGTGGACCAGCTCCGCCGCCTGGGCGTGCGGATCTTCGGAGCGGTCCTCAATGAAGTCTCCGCCGCCACACCGGACGAGAGCTACTATCTACAGTACTACTACGAGTACACGCCCCGGAGCGCCAAGGTGAAGAGCGGCTGGCAGCGGTTGCGCGAGGGTATGAGCAAAGTGAGATTCTTCGGGTAAGTTGGCCCGTCCGCGGTCACGGGAGGGGCGGGAGAACCACGGTTCCCCCGCCCCTCTTCGTTCA
Organism: Gemmatimonadota bacterium; assembly: GCA_015492755.1. Classification (GTDB taxonomy): domain Bacteria; phylum Gemmatimonadota; class Gemmatimonadetes; order Longimicrobiales; family Gaopeijiaceae; genus S146-37. The sequence continues at coordinate 6,142 of WGEM01000245.1, forward strand.
CCGCCCTGCCGCGGCGGGCCGTCCGTGAACGCGAATCTACCCGCCAAC
>WGEM01000246.1 GCA_015492755.1 Gemmatimonadota bacterium
CGGGCGGCCGGGCCTCCACGTGCGCCCGGATGGAGGCGCCGTCCCGCGCGGGCTCGCCGTCCACGGCGACGATCTCGTGCTGGAAGAGCACGCCGCCGCGGCTCGCGGGCCAGGCCGGAAGCTGGATCGGGCGTCCGTTCCCGGGCTTCCTGGTCCTCGCCAACCGGGTCATCGCCTCGGCGACGGCCAGGAGACCCACGGCGGCGAGCAGGGCGCCGACGCCTCCGGCTGCCAGGATGCGATGCCTCATGGAGGACCCTCAGAGGGTTGCGAAGGGGGTTGGCTGCCGAACCCGGCTAGTCCCCGAAGAGGACCTCCTCGAGCTCCTCGGCCCAGTCCTCGTCCGTGAGGCCGATGAAGGGGGTGATGAAGCCCAGATCCACGGGCTGGTCGCTCCAGATCGAGACCCAGCCCACATCCACGGTGACGCTGCCCGGCGCCAGCGGCTCGAGCCGGGTGGGGGCGTTGGGCGCCGCCGGATCCCGGAGCTGGCCCCGGATGGCGATGACCAGGTGGTCGTGGTCGATGTGGAGCGTCCCGTCCGGGTGGTAGCCGGCCTCGTTGACCTCGTGGGTACCGCCGGGCAGATGGGCGTTGCGGTAGGTGTAGAACTCGTGGCGCCAGTAGGTGAACAGATCACTGGTCCGGATGGGATCGTCGGAATCGTACTCGAGACCCTCGAAGATCTCGGCGGGCAGGCCCGCATCGGTCTCGACCAGCCAGCCGATGTACTCGCCCCACTGCAGCTGGGGGGTGGTCACGTCCAGCGTGAAGAGGGTGAGGTCGATTCCGTCGGTGTTGTAGATCGCCACGTCGTCGGCGGTGAAGGAGAGCGGCAGGTTCCGGAGGGCGAAGGCGAACTGCACCGGATCGAGGACCTTCTCCATGTCGATCGGAAGCAGCAGGGTGCCGTCGGCGGAGACGGCGGCCTCGTACCTGCGCGCCTTGAAGATGCCCTCCCGGTTCTTGATCCTGCGGGGCCTGCCCAGGACGGTGAAGGCGGAGTCCGGATGGGTGTGGTCGTAGCCAGGACCCTGCACGCGGATCGCCGCGGGGCCGGGTTTGGCGCCCTTGGGGACGGCGACCTCGAGGCGGTCGGTCATCGTCGCCACCACGGATACCGTCGGGCCCGAGCCGAACGAGACGTCGTAGGTCTCGCCCACGGTGAAGCTCCCGCCCTCGGCGAAGACCGTGATCACCTTGTGGGGGGAGCCGAAGGGGGGCATGACCACGCTCCAGGCCGGCGGCGGATGATCGCAGCCGCAGCCGGCGAGGGCGGTCTCGGCGGGTGCGAGCGCGAGGGCGCCGGTGAGCAGGAGAAGCGGGAGGGATCGACGGCCGGTCATGGGGGGCTCCTTCCGGTCGGCGGCTCCGGGGCCGCCGGCATCCCCGGAAGAGCAAGGCCCGTGCCATGTGCAGCTCCGGTCGCAACCCGCAGAAGGGGCGCCGGAGCGGAGACGGCGGGGCGATCGCGGCGGGGTGACGGCCCGGGGCCCCTCCGGCGTCCGGGGCCGCAGCTTCCGCCGCAAGGGCCCGGGACCGGACCGGAGCCCCCGGTCACCGGCTTTCCGGCAGGCGCTGGAAAGGGACCTACCGGCAACGGGGTCCCGCCGCGATGCCCAGCCGCTTCATCTTCTGCCGGAGGCCCAGCCGGGAGACGCCCAGGGACGCCGCGGCGCGGGTCAGGTTGCCGCCGCTCTCGCGCAGCGCCTCCCGGATGGCGCTCCGCTCCACCTGCTCGAGGCGCTCCCGGAGCGTGCGGGGGCTTCCCGGCTCGGGCGGGGCGGCCGGCCGGCCCCGCAGGCGCTCCGGGAGGTGCTCGGCGGAGACGGGCTCGCCGGGGACGGCCAGGGCGATGGCCCGCTCCACCGCGTTGCGGAGCTCCCGCACGTTGCCCGGGAAGTCGTGGACGGCGAGGGCATCGAGGAAGTCGTCGGCGAGGACGATGCGGCGGGCCTGGGCGGCGCCGAACTCCTCGGCGAAGTGCTGGGCCAGGAAGGGAATGTCCACCCGGCGGCGCCGCAGCGGCGGCACGGTGATGGAGACGGCGTTGAGCCGGTAGAGGAGGTCCTCGCGGAAGCGGCCGTCGCCCACCATTTCCTCGAGGGGGCGGTGGGTGGCCGAGACGATGCGCACGTCCACGTGCCGGTGGCGGGTATCGCCTAGCCGGCGGACCTCGCCGCTCTCGAGCACCCGGAGGAGCTTCACCTGGAGCGGCGGCGGCATGTCGCCGATCTCGTCCAGAAAGAGGGTGCCCCCGTCGGCCTGTTCGAAGAGCCCGGGCTTGTCGCGCTGGGCCCCGGTGAACGCGCCCCGCATGAAGCCGAAGAGCTCGCCCTCGAGGAGCGCCTCGGGAAGGGCACCGCAGTTCACCGGGACGAAGGGGGCCCGGCGCCGCGGGCTGTGCTCGTGGACGGAGCGGGCCACGAGCTCCTTCCCCGTTCCGGTCTCCCCCAGGATCAGCACCGGGAGGTTCGAGGCCGCGACCCGGCGCACCTCCTCGAGGACGCTTCGGATGGCGCTGCTCACGCCCAGGAGCGTGGCCGCACGCCGCTGCCCCGGCCGCGCTCCCTCGCCCCGGGGCTCCGCCGGGAGGGTGGCCGCCAC
>WGEM01000247.1 GCA_015492755.1 Gemmatimonadota bacterium
GGACCTCACCCACATGCTCCGAAAGCCCCCGGAGGACCTCCCTGTCGCGGTGACCGATTACCTGCGCTGGCGGGGCGCGCGGATCGACCTCGATACCGTCCGGCTGATCCGACGCACCGTCCAGCTCTCCGCTGAACTCACCTCCGTGACCGCGCTGTCTCGCGCCGTGTACCTCTCCCGGCGTGCACTCGGGCGGCGCTTCTCCAGCCGAGGGCTTCCGGTGCCCTCCCACTGGCTCCAGGTGGGCCGGATCCTCCGTCTGGCCATCCGCCTGCAGAACAGCCAGAGCAGTGTCTTCTCGGTGTCCTGCGATCAGGGATTTCCCGACGGCTTCTCCGCCAGCAATCAGATGCTCCGACTCATCGGGCATCGTCCCTCGTTCGTCCGTACGCATCTGGGATGGGAGTGGATCTTCGAGACCTGGCTCCGCCGGGAGGCGGAAGCGGGGTGCTTCCGCCCCGACGGCGCGCCGCTGCTCACCCCCCGGAGCGCCACCATCCAGCGGTCCTCTTCGACGCCCGCGCCGGGGCGGGGCGCCCTGCGCGCCCGAGAGGAGGAGGGCGGCCGTGCCGCCGGCTGATCGGTTGCGGGAACGGAGACGGCGTCGAACATTGCCGTCCCCCAGGGTGGCTCATCCACGCCGCAACACGGACGAGCCCGTGGTGATTGACCTGACCGCCCCCTCACCTGAGTACCGCCACGCCCCCTGTGTGGTGGAGCTCTTTCGAGGTCCTCGCGTTTTTGTCGACGGCGCGCTCGTCTCGCTCTCCGGCTTCCAGGCGTCGCTCCTCCTCCTGGTCCACGGACACCAGCGCCGCCGGATCCGTCGGAGCGACGCCCTCTGGCTCCTCTGGGAATCCGACGATGAGCCCCGCGCCCGCCATCGGCTCCGGCAGCTCCTGCACATGCTCCGCCGGAGGGTGGGGCGGGAGCTGGTGGCCTCGGAGGGGGACGACCTCGTGGCCGCGCGCCCGGAAGGGACCGTCGTGGACCTCGAGGTGTTCCGCGCCGGCATCGAACGACACCGACTCCGGGACGCCGCGCGCATGGCGCGGGAGGGGCTAGGAAGCGCCCTGGGCCGGGCGCCGGGGGCGGCGTTCGAGCAGTGGCTGGAGGGGCGTGCGCTGGCGCTGCGCCGGGAGGTTCTGGAGCACGCGAGTCGAATATGGGACGCTCGGGATCCCGGGGAGCCATCCGAGGAGGCCGTCGAGGCCGCCGAGGCGCTCTTCCTCCTTCAGCCCGGGGACCCGGTCCACGTGTACCGTGCCATCGAAGTGCGTGCGCGTGAGGGCCGTATTGCCTCGGCGGAAGCCGCCTTCGTGGCCTACACGCAGCAACTCGGTGAGGACCAGCCACCGGACGCGAAGGTCCTCGAACTCATGGAGCGGGTCCGGGCGGTGGAAAAGGGCGTGGCCGCAGACCACCTGGTGCGGCGGCGCCACGCCCCCCTGGTCGGAAGGAAACCCGAGCTGGCCCTGGCGGAGAGGCTTCTCAAGGAGGCTGCGGCGGAGGGCTTCCGCCTCCTCGTCATACGAGGGGACGCCGGCATCGGAAAGAGCCGGTTCGTCGAGGAGATACGCCGGCGAGCCACGCTTTCAGGGTTCCGGGACCTGCACGCGGCCCCCGTCGAGATCGAACGCCAGATCGGTCTCAACCCCATCATCGATGCGCTGGCCGGCGTGGAGGTCGAGCGTCACCTGGACGCGCTGGGTCAGCCCTGGAAAGCCGTCGTGGCATCCGTCCTTCCGTCGCACGCCATTCAGGGCCCACCCGGAGAGATTCCACCCATCCAGGAGAGCAGCCTGAGCCGGCGTCTCATGGATGCGTTCTGGATGTTGTTTGACGCCCTGGCGCGGGAGCAGCCTGTGCTCATGACCGTGGACGATCTCCAGTGGGCCGACCGGACCACGCTGGCGATGCTCCGATTCCTCCAGCGGAGGTGGGAGGGCCCGGGGTTCATGCTCGTATGCGCCATGCGGCCGGAGACCGTCCGCTCGGACCACCCCCTGGCATGGTTTGCGGACCTTACCGGGGACGGGGAGGAGGAGGAGGGGATCTCGGTCGTGGAGCTGTGCGGCCTCACCGAGGAGGAATCGGAGAGACTCATCCGACACCTCCTGCCTGACGATACACCGCCCCACGCGCGCCGATACCTCCTTCAACTGGGCGCGAGCCATCCGTTCTATCTCACGGAGGTAGCCAAGGACTACGAAGCGGGACGACTGACACTGCCGGAGCGTGCGCTGGATGCCGTGGCGGTTCCCGTCTCACTCCAGCTCATCCTGCGCACCCGCATGGAGCACGTGGGGGAGGATGCCATGCGTCTTGCCCACGTGCTGTCCGCCAGGGGGCGCCCCATGCGCCTGGCCCACCTTGCGGAGGTGGCTCGCCTCGAGCTCGAGCAGTGCGCGGACTTCGTGGAGGAGCTCAGCAGGTGGGACTTCGTGGAGGCTACGGGCGCCGAGTTCGGCATTCCCCACGAGCTGATCCGGAGCGCGGTGTATCAGAGCATCGGCGACGCACGGCGCGCCTACCTGCACGGGAGAATTGCCGGATTCCTGGAAGCCAGCGGTTCACCCGATGTAGTGGGAGAACTGGCCATCCACTTCGACCGCGCAGGAGAGCGAGAAAAGGCGGTGCACTACGGGCGCCTGGCGGCGGAAGAGGTGCTCCAGTCCGGCGCGGTGGGATCGGCTGCTCAGTACTTCGACATCGTCGTGGCGAACGCGGACGACGAAGAGGTGCGCGCCCACGCCACCGGCGACCTCGCCCGCTGCCTCCACATGGACCGGCAGATCCAGCGTGCGAACCCCACCCTCGAGCTCGCCGCCACACGTCTCAGGAAAGTGGGCGCCACGCGTCCCGCGCTCCGCATGGAAATCCGCCGGGTGGAGGGGCTCGCCGAGCTCGGCGCCCTCCCCCTACCCGATCTTCTCGAACGCATCACCGCCGTGAAAGAGGAGGCAGAAACCCAAGAGGACTGGGAGGCAGTGGCCTTGGCGTTGGATGTGGAGTTGCATTTGCACCACCGCGCGGGGGATCTGCAGGGGATTTCTCAAGTGTTCGAAGCATTCGAGCGCCTGCGCTCGTGCCGTGACACCGCGGCGCGCTGCATCGCCCATATGGGTCTCGCGATGCAGGCGTTGTTCGGATCGTACTCCGCTGCTCCGAGAGCCGCGGCAGCAGCAATACATTCGTCGCAATTCCTCGACAAGGAATACCGACTGAAGGCTTTGGTGCGCGCCCTACTCGTCGACCTCCTCCGTGGATGTGGCAGGAAAGATCATAGCCGTCGACGCCTATCAGATGCACGCGTACTCGCGCAGAAC